>DATDKO010000138.1:0-15338 GCA_036519935.1 Rubrobacter sp.
TACTACCCTTCTACGAGCTTCGCCTATAGAGTCGTTCTCGAAATCTCGGAGGTGGGGTTTCTCCAAAGTCCAGCGGTATGGCCCAGTAGGAGGGGTTCCTTGCCCTGCTCTACTGGACGCTCAGTGGCACTGGGCGCCGCCGGAGTCGGTGAAGCTCTCACCCTCCACGGGGACAAACGCCCACTCGTAGCTCTTCGGGTGCAGGGTGAGCTTGAGGACGCCGTCCGTACCGTCGGTGCGCACCTTGCTGTTGGCGATAGGGTCCGAGATCGGCCCCTCGCCTCCGCCGCCGCCGGTGCCCACTACGAACTGGCGGATGCCCCCCTCGGGATCTGCCTTCCCCTGCGGGTCCTGCGGGGAGAAGCGCTCGTAGTTGTGCTCGTGGCCGGATAAGACCACGTCGGCGTCCGCCTCGTAGAGTGCCTCCCACAGCTCCTCCACCCCCCCGGCAGTGGGGCCATGTTTCTCCCCGGAGCTGAAGCGTGGATGGTGCATATAAGCGAGGGTGCACCGCGCATCCTCGTTGGCGGCGAGGTCCTCCTTGAGCCACCTCGTCTGGGCGGAGCCAGGGCCACAGCGAACCTCTTCGCAGTTGCTGTTGAGGGCTACCACGTACCACGACCCGAGCTCGTAGGAGTAGTAGCCCGCCTCAGGGTCGCCTGCGGCCTCACCGAAGTACTGGAAGTAGCCTCTTGCCCCTTCGGTGTAGTACTCGTGGTTGCCGGGGACAGGCTTGGTGCGCCCCTTGAACCGCCCCCACGACGGCCCGTAGCAATCCTCGAAGTTCGCCACCGAGCCCCTGGGGTAGGCCTCGTCACCCAAAGCGAGGACCGTCCCGTCGATGCCCTCGACCAGCTCGGCGGTAGCCTCGTCGCCCTCGGTGCGGCAGCTGGCTATGTCGCCCGCCGCGACGACCTCCGCGGAGGGGGTCGGTTCCGAATCGCAGCCCACGGCGATGAGGAGGACTGCGACGATGGCCACGATGACTCCCGTCGCGGTCCTCCTACTAGCTCCGACACCTCTGATTAGCTGCCGGTTACCCATTGGGATAAGGTATCCGAGGGATTTGTGAATGGCTATGATCCCGATCACGCGCCCGAGCCGGGGCTCCCACGACCTACTGGCCAAATCCACGCTCGGAGCGTTGCTCGAACCCTTTTCGGAGAATTTCGGAAGGTGTCTTCACACAAGAGTTCGTCGAGAGATTCCCAAACTACTCCGTTGGGTGTTGCCTCATCCGCCCCGAAGAAGGTAAGCTGTCTCTCTTGGAAGTTGCATCTAAGGCGGGGAGATTCTTGCTCTCGCGTCCGGGAAGGAGACATACATGAAGAGAACCATGCTGTTGATAGCGTCGATGATGCTAGCGCTGCTGGTAGCCGCAGGGGTGGCCTTGGCCCAAGACGGGGTGACTAAGGTCTGCAATACCAACTGCCACGGCACCAGCCGCGATGACCAACTCATCGGTACGCCCAACCCTAACACCATAAAGGGCCGAAACGGGGCCGACCAAATAGAAGGGAACGGCGCCAAAGACACCCTCAACGGTAACCTTGGCGCTGACGCCGTTTACGGCGGCAACGGTGAGGACAAACTCTACGGCGGAGGCAACGACGACTACGTGCAAGGTGGCATCAAGAAGGACTACTTAGGCACGGGTTCGGGCAATGACGTGGTTGCGGCGAAGGACGGCTTCAGGGACCAGATATACTGCGGCAGCGACTTCGATCGGGTCTACGTCGACCGCATCGATGTGTTGCACAGGTGTGAGAAGAAGCTGAGTGACAAGCCGCAACCCCAGTTCTAGACTCTAGCTTCAGCCTCAACAGAAAGCCTTGTACGGCTGCGAAACAGCATAAGAAGGAGGACCGGAGTGTAGTGTCCCAGTCCTCCTTCTTTTCCTTATTCACCCGAGTGCGTGGAAGGGGTGTTCTCAGAACTTGGCCTTCTCAACTTCCGAGAAGTTGTCAAAATTCTCATCCCGTTCACATCCAATTCACATCCTCACCCACTACACTCCGCCGGACAGCCAACCAAAGAAAAGGAGATAAGGAACGTGTACGTGAAGTAGGTCCTTCTAGCAGTGGCGGTCGCCATGGTGGTGCTCGTCGGTGCCGGCGTAGCGTATGCCGCCAACAACGGCTCCTCGGAGACGACCATCAGGGACGATGAAGCAGATGACTCCTACAAGGGCAGCGTCTCCGTTGCAGGCAAGAACGAGTCTTCTTTGCATAAGCTGGTCAACATAGACCAAGCCGCCGCCGAGCAAGTCGCGCTCAAGGCTGTGCCCGGCACGGTCCACGAAACGGAGCTAGAAACGAGCGATAACGGCTACGTGGTCTATGACATCGAGATCGCAGGCGACGACGGCAAGGGTCACGAAGTGACAGTGGACGCCGGCAACGGCAAGGTACTACAACAGGATCTCGAAGTGGAAGCCGACGAGTCAGACGGGCGTGGCCATACTGAAGCCGCTGATGATGGCTCAGACGCCAAAGAAGACGTCGATGATGGAGCAAACAATAAGGAAGACGCCGATTGAGGAGACTCCCTGTCGCTTGACGACAGTGCCGCTGCGACGGCTTATGTTTGAAGGCCGCTTGTGGATGGGTGCTGGCCAGGGAGAGATGCCCTGGCCCATCCTATTACCCTCATTCACCGAAGTGCCACTGAGATACCATCGCCGCAGCGGTCGCCGCTACCTCTACTGAGCGCCTCCCTCACTTGCTCACCGATGCCGACTGGGACGCCCTCGAGCTGGACGCTGGAAGAGATTCAGGGGCCGCCAGTAGTGCGTAGCGGGAGTACTCGACGCTGAAATGGAGCACTCCTTGGGTGTGACCTGTCGCGCAAAAGAGCCAGCCTGTGGGGTTTCTAGGAGAGAGGCGGGAGGCTATCGTTACGACTAGCACCGCCCTTGAGCGCCTGCTCACCTTCGGGCGTTATGACCAAGAAGCCGCTCGAACCCGCCTCCGCCGAGGCGTACCCTACTTCTACCAGCTCCGCGGCCAGCCTCTCGCTCAATGCCCTGTCCTCCGGATTCCCCTCCGGGTCCAGGCCCGCGCCTTCGGCGACCTTGGAGATCATCGCCGACTTCCCCTCCTCGGCTCCGCCGCCCAGGTCGCTAAGCGTCCATAGGAACTTCTCGCGCAGTTCTTCCAACCTCTCCGGTAACCCGCTCGCCAAGATTTGCACCTCCTGGTATCGCTCGCTGCCCGACAGGATACGCGCAAACGCCTCGTCGTGCTCGGTACCCATCGTGCGAACTTCGGGTGTAGGGTTCTTACAAGATTCGCCTGTGGAAAGCTCGAGCCGGACGCAGCAGACGGCCAGGTGTCGGCTAACGCCCCCGTCGCAGCGCCGACAATACGTCCTGGGGGCCGCGGTACTCGCCTTCCGGGAGCCTCGTGCGCAGCTGGCCGATGATCGGGCCGGGCACACCGTTGCGCTCGAGCCTTCCGAGCAGCTCCTCCTTGCGGGCGGGGAACTCCACGCCCTCCAGGTACCTACCCACCTGGGCGGGCAGTCGCTTCCTCAAGAAATCTACGGTCCTTCGCCTCCTCCTGGCCGATCGCTTGCATCATTGTACCGCGGCGCGCTAACCCCACTTCCGCTCCAGCGGGTTCGCGGAAGTTGGTCCCCTGGCCGGTCCTACCACGCAGCAACCCGTCTATGATGCTTCCGCCACGGTAGAAGTGAGTCCAACGGAGAGCCAACAAGATAATCTCTCGAAGATAATTTCGGGGCTCCAGGCACTTGCCGTGGAGATGGAAGCGGCGGGGCTGAACCGCTCCATGGTCGAAGAGATTGTAAGACCCAAGGCGAGCCTAGCACAGTATCCGAAGCAGACCTCAATGAAAACCCAACCAGCGCGCAGTTGGAGGAGACCCGGTTTCTTACGCTCAATTACAGTGATTCTGACAAAAGAAAGGCGCAAGAGGTCGTCAATAACGCCGCCGAGATCTTCGCAAGAGAGGCTCCCGAAGCAAGCGGGGTGGCAGCCCATACAGCGGCGAAGGTGAGTGCTTATGCTGGAGTACCCGCAGCCCCCGAGGATCCCGACCTGCTGCGCAACGGGCTAGGGGCGCTCGTCATAGAGCTCATGCTCGGCATAGGCTTGGCCTTCTTGCTAGAGTACATCTACCTCAGAGGTCTGCATTCGCCGGAGAAGGTCGAGCAACTCTCGGGCGTGCCCACTTTCGGCACCATACCGGACTTCGAGGCTGCTCGAGCAAGAAAGAGGAGAAGCGGACGCGCATAGGATGAACCATTCCTGTTCTTGCCATTATTCACCGCAGTTCCGGGAAGTCGCGTTCTGTCAAGACGGCAACGTCGCGGTAGGGAAGCTTTCAGGGGCTCTCGGAGAGCGTTGTCGAGGGGCTGATAATGTCGGGGTCGGTGACGACGTCGAGCAGGGTGACGGTGTCGGAGGCTAGCGCGGCCTCCATCGCAGGCGCCAGTCCGTCTGGGTCGCGCACGGTGTGGCCTTCGGCGCCGAGGCTCCTGGCGTAACCGGCGAGGTCCACCTCTCCTATCTCGACGCCGGCCGTGCGGCCGAGCGCCTGCTTCTGGTGCATCGCTATGGTGCCATGTAGTCGATTGCGGAAGACCACTACTATGATGGCAGCGCCGTACCTGACCGCCGTCTCCATCTCCTGGCCCGTCATCAGGAACCCGCCGTCGCCGCAGCAGGCCACGAGGGTGCGGTCAGGGGCAGCGAGCTTCGCCGCCACCGCAGCAGGAACACCGTAGCCCATCGCCCCGTTCGTGGGGGCCAGCTGAGTACCGGGGTGGTTGTAGCGCCAGTAACGGTGGATGAAGACCGAGAAGTTGCCCGCATCGTTGGTCAATAGAGCGTCCTCAGGCAGGGCTTCGCGCATGGCGCCGACGACCCGCGCGGGGTCGATGCCTTCCCTGGCACGATCCGGGGGTATCGTGCTGGAGTCCAGGTAGGCCCTGTGCCCCTCGGCCCAATCCCGCACCGGGGGTGACAAGGGCGCCTGTTCGGCCAACGCGGCCAGGGCCGTACCCGCGTCCGAGACCATGCCGATTTCGGCGGGGACCGTCATGCTGACTTCGTTAGGGTCTATGTCGATCTGGATCACGGCCTGGTCCCCGCACGGGAGCGAGTAGCTCTGGGTGGTCACCTCGCTCAGACGGCAGCCGACAACTAGGACGAGGTCTGCCTCTTCCAGGGTCTTCAGGGTCTCCTGCGGCGTGCCGAGCGTGAGATGTCCCAGGTAGTTCGGATGCTCGTTCGGGAACACATCCTGCCTGCGGAAGGCCGCGTAGACCCCGACGCCCCACGCCTCTGAGAAGGAGATCAAAGACTCTCGGGCGCCTTGCGCCCCGCCGCCCGCGATCACGACAGGACGGCGAGCGGCGGCGAGCCGTCCTGCGACGGTCCGGACATCCTCCGGCGCAAGGGCAGAGCCGGGGGGGGGCGGCACGTGGGCCTCTGGATCATCCTGGACCGCCTCACCGAGCACGTCCGCTGGCAGCGCGAGCATGACGGGGCCTGGACGGCCAGAAGTGGCGATCCTGAGCCCTCTGGCGACGAACTCGGCGAGGCGGTCGGGGCGATGCACCGTTGCTGCCCACTTCGTGATCGGGGCGTAGAAGGCGCTGAGATCCACCTCCTGAAAGGCTTCTCTCCCGAGGAAGTCCGTCTCGACCTGCCCGAGCAGAACGAGCATCGGCGTCGAGTCCTGCCTCGCTGTGTGTACCCCGATAGCGAGGTTGGATGCGCCCACGCCCCTCGTGGCCATCGCCACCGCCGGTCTCCCCGTCAGCTTGCCTTCCGCCTCGGCCATAAAGGCGGCGCCAGACTCGTGGCGCGTCGAGACGAGGGAGAGGTCGGGGTGCTCCTCGGCGGCGTCCAGGATCTCCAGGAAGCTCTCGCCGGGCACGGTGTACAGGCGCCTCACACCGGCCCGCGCCATAATCTCGGCCGCGACGTATCCGGCCGCTTTCATACCGCTATCCGCCATTCGTCCTCCGAACGATCCTGGCCCATCGGGACCACATCTCCGACAATCCATAATCCTACACCCTCGTCTTCCGAAGAGGTCGCGAAAGGCGTCGTCAGGACATATAGTGTGTCGGACGAGGAAAGAAGGAGGAACTCTGGCCCGCACGGATGCGGTGGTTGTGGGTTGCGGTGTGATCGGGCTGACGGCTGCCATCTGTCTGCGGGAGGCCGGGCTTGACGCCGGGATCGTGGCTGCCAGGTTGCCTCACGACACAACGTCGAGCGTCGCGGCCGCGCTCTGGTATCCGTACAAAGCCTATCCTGAAGACAACGTGCTCTCCTGGGGCAGCAGGACCTTCGAGATCTTCGAGGAGCTCTCGGATACTCCCGAGAGCGGCGTCCTCATGCGCGAGGGTATGGAGATCTGGCGCCAACCGGTTCCGGACCCGTGGTGGGCCGGTGCCGTGCCCCACGTCCGTCGGTGTGGCGATGACGAACTACCGCCCGGCTACAGCGACGGCCACGCTTTCGTCGCGCCCGTGGTCGAGATGCCCATTTATCTCAAGTACCTGATGGACCGCTTCAGCGCCGCCGGGGGAAGCGTGCAGAGACGCACCCTCTCCTCGCTCGACGAGGTAGATGCGCGCGTGGTCGTCAACTGCGTCGGACTCGGAGCCAGGGAGCTGGTAGACGACGCTTCTATGGAGCCGATCCAGGGCCAGATCGTGCGCGTGCGCAACCCCGGCCTGAAGCGTTTCGTGCTGGACGAAGAGAATCCCGAGGGCGTCACGTACATCGTTCCCCGCTCGGGTGACTGCATCCTTGGCGGTACGGCCGAGGAGGGCGAATGGAACCTCGAACCTGACCCTGAGGCCGCAGCCGGCATCCTGCGCCGCTGCACGCGGTTGGAGCCGCGCCTGAGTGACGTCGAGGTGCTGGAGCACAAAGTAGGACTCAGGCCGGGTCGGCCCGAGATACGTCTGGAACGAGAGAAAGGCCCAATCCCGCGCATTCACAACTACGGCCACGGGGGATCAGGCATCACCCTCTCCTGGGGCTGCGCCGAAGAGACGCTCCGGCTCGTGCAAGAAACCCTCGGCGCTTAGAGAAGCACGTCAGTATTTCAGCGAGTCAGCATTTCTGCACGCCGCCCCCCTCCGGTCGGCGGCTCTCAGCACTTCAGCAAGTCCGTCGCCGCGAGCATCGAACCTCACCCTTCCAACATAGATTTCCGTCTCACACAGTACCACAATCGCTTGTGGGCGAGCACGAAACATAGCACAACATAGGGCTTCAGTTCATCTCCGGGAAGCGTGTCTTTGCGATACGAAACTTCCCTGCGGAACGCTACTTGGTCCGGCTAACTACGAGCGTGCTAAGAACGCGCCGCCCAGGAGGGTGGCGCGCTTGCAGCCATTGAAGTTGCTGTTACAGGTTGGTGAGGTTGCCTATTGGACCACCCGAGCTGTTGAGCCGTTCGCACTCCTGGCAGAGCGGCTTGCCGCCTGTCCCCTGTACGATGTTCTCGGGCGCGATGCTGTTGCCGGTCTGGCAATTGCGGTTGTTGTGGTAGACCTCCGAGTTGGCCGAGTGCCATGGGCCCTCGCCCTTCAAAGAACCGGTGGTCTCCCTCAGACGGTTCTTAGCCGAGCCCACGATCCCCTTGTCTTTATCGGCGGCCATGTGTTCCTCCTCACATCGCTTGCGATTCCTTGATATGTAACCAAATAGCACGGAGGCCAAACACCCGGGTTGTGTTCGGACAGGCATGCAAGGCTCTCCCCAGAGCGGTGTTGGTTTGGCAAAAAGCCCAATGGGTAGAAAAGGTTTTGAAGTTGTGTAGAAAGCAAGATGGGAGGAAAAAACATGGGCCTTGGCAATCTGGGTGACTCTCTGAGCAATCTGGACCTGGGACAAATCACGCAGTACCTGCCGAATCTGGACTTCCCGGCCAGCAAGGATGAGGTCGTATCGGAATTCCAGAATAACAATGCGCCGCAAGAGGTTATTGACCAGATAAAGAACTCCAGCACCGACACCTTCAACAACGCCCAAGAGATACTGGAGACGGTGCGAGGGAACAGGTAGAGAACAGGCGAGAATCTCCACCTCTGACCTGTACCCAGGGAATTCCCTGGGTACAGGTCTTTTCTTGAACAAGTGTCCAGGAGCGACAGCAGGACTAGCGCGTCGCCCAGCCAGTCGTAGGAGACGCCTGGCGACGGCGAGCGCCACGCCCAGGCTCGACGCCCCAACCGCCGCCCACTCGATCTTGCCGAGCCTCTCAGGCGCGCGAAGCATCATCACCAGCTATCGCGCCCAGGTAGATCCCGAGAAGGTCGGCCTGCCGCTCGCGGCTTTCTGTGAGGATCGAGGTGCCCGGCGCAAACAACAAGAAGGTCGAGGCTCTGGTAGTCGAGGTGCTCGAGTGCCACCGCGCCACGGGCACAGACTGCTACGTGATGAAGGCTGTCCTGGCATCCATAGACCACTTGCAGACTCTGCTCGACAAGCTTGTGCCCTGGGGTAGCCCGGTGACCTCTATCGCGATCTCCTCGCCGGTGCCAGGGCGCGGGATCCAGTGTGGAAGAGGCCCCGCCGAGGAAGGCGGTTAGATTCTTGGCTGGCAGGTTGGGCAGTAGTACGCGGTACGGCCCGCCGCCTTCGTCTTGTGGATCTTTCCGTTGCTTCGGGGACAATCTGCTCCTTCCTGCCGGTAGGGGAGCAAGAACGATTCGGGCAAGCCTCCGGGATCTGCCCCGCGTTCGATCGCTGCGCGCAGCACGCGCCGGGTTTGCTCGTGGAGATCGTGTAGCGAGCCTTCATCCAGGCGTCCGACGCTTGTCTTGGGATGGAGGCGGACCTGGAAGAGAATCTCGTCAGAATAGATGTTGCCGATCCCGGCGAAAACCCGCTGGTTCATCAGCGTCGCCTTGATCTCACCTCTCCTCCCTTCGAGCCTCTCCCGGAAAGCAGGGAAGTCCAAGTCTAGTGGATCCAGCCCCAGCTTGTGCACCTGGATATAGCCTTCAGGGTCCTCGATCAAGTCCACCTTGCCGAACAACCGCTGGTCGTCGAACGCCAGACGGTAACCGTTGCGGAAGGAGATCAGGACCCTGGCGTGGGCTGGCTCCTCGTCTGCGTCTCTGTAGTACTTAAGGCCGCCAGTCATCCCGAAGTGCAACAGCAGCCATCTTCCGTCGCCCAGCTCCACGAACAGGTGTTTGCCGTGACGCCGCGTAGACTCGAAGTTCGTGCCCTCGAGCCCGCGCTTCAAACCGCCGGCGGAAACGCCGCCGAGGACCCTCCCGTTCTTCACCTCGATCGTCTCGATATCCTGGTGCAGGGACGTGGAGTCAACGTATCGTTTGAAGACCTCTAGCTCGGGAAGCTCGGGCACGACGCCCCCTCCTTACGCTATCTCGCAACTACTTCCATACCTTCGACGGCGTGGACCATAGCGCCCCGAACCACGACCATATCACGGATTTACGAGCTCTCGATCGTCCGTGGCGAGCTGCGTACCGACATCCCAAGTCTCCATGCGGGTGCATCGCGCTGCGGCGCATGGCATTATCAAGGCGTAGGACTGTCCCGAGCAAGGAGACGACCCAATGAGCATCTTCCCAACCAGGATCCTGCTAGCCACCGACGGCTCTAGCGAGGCTCAGCTGGCCGCCAGCACCGCCGCCGACCTCGCCAACACCACAAACTCAGAGTTGCACCTCCTCACCGTAGCGCCCGGAAACCCTGATCCCGTCTACCACATACACGAAGGCAGCTTGCGCTACGAAACCTATCAACAGGCGCTCGAAGCGGTAAGGGGAGATGCTCAGAAGGTGCTCGACGAGCAGGTGCAAAAGCTCGAAGAGGCAGGAGGAAGTGTTAAAGAAGCCCACCTTCGGATAGGAGAACGTCGCGATCAGGCCATCGTCCACTTGGCCGAGGAGTTGGGCGCCGGGCTTATAGTCATGGGGAGCCGGGGCCTCGGTGGGGTAAGACGGGCGCTGATGGGAAGCGTCTCCGCCTCCGTCGTCCGCCATGCTCACTGCCCCGTGATGATCGTGCGTCCGGAGAAGGAACGGGCAGAGTAAGGTCGAGGTCCCCCACGTAGGGACACGGGTGCCTCTTGTTCGCAATGCACCGAACTTCCCAGAAAGAAGGTGCGGTCCGCGAAGGTCGCATGTTGGGTTCCCTCACAGGCCCGCCCGCCAGGCCATTATCGTAAGGATGAGCACGGGCAGGAGTGCGAAACCCAAAACCGCTGCCGCCACGAGATCTCCATCGCGCCACATGATTACGAAGAGAGTCGCGACGGTAGCGGCACACAGGGAGACGAGCAAGGCGAACAGGAGGCTCAAGCTGCTTTCCTCCCTGTCCTCTTCACGCCCTCGATCTCGTTCTTGCTGCGCGGCGCGACCATGCGTGTCTGCCACCGTAGCACATTCTGTGGATGCGAGCCGTTCTATGGGACGCAGAAGATCGCCGCGGATGCAAAGAGCGACAAAACTGGCGGCGTTCGTCACGAAGACACGGATCAGAACACCTGAGGGTTACTCAGATGCCACCGCCATTCTACCGGTCCTCGAGCTGGTAGAGGGCGTCAACGGCCAGCTGGGCGAGGAGTTCTGTCCCTAGCTGGAGCGCCGCCTCGTCGATATCGAAACGCGAATCGTGCAGCCGCTTCTTCTCTGGAGCGTTCGAAAACGCCGTCCCTAGTCTGAAATAGGCCCCAGGGTAATTTAGCAGGAAGCGTCCGAAGTCCTCGCCCCCTAGGGAGGGCTCTATTTCGGGCGTCGCATCGGGTCCTAGCAGGTCTTGCGCCGTCTTGCGGACGCGCTCGGCCCACTCGGGAGTATTCACGGTCGCCGGATAACCGTCCCAATATCTGATCTGGGCTGAAGCCTCCATCGACTCCGCAACACCGCCCACTATGGAATGGAAACGATCTTTGACCCGCTCCTTGGTGTGGGATCCGAACGTGCGGATCGTGCCCTCGAGCGTCGCCTTCTGGGCTATGGCGTTGTAGCGGATCCCGGCCCGGATCTTCCCTATGGTCAGTACCGCAGAGCGGAGAGGATCGACGTCCCTACTCACGACCGTCTGCAGGCTGTTGATGACCTGGTTGGCCACCACTATGGCGTCGATCGTCTGGTGGGGTTTGCTCGCGTGTCCGCCCTGACCCTCGATCGTCACCATGAAGCGGTCGGAGGCACCCGTCATCGGGCCTCGACGTACACCCACCTGTCCAGCCGGTAGCTCGGGCCACACGTGCTGCGCGAAGATGACGTGAGGGCGATGCTCTCTGAACACGCCGTCCTTCATCATCCGCCGCGCCCCACCGGTGGGCGAAGCCTCCTCCGCCGGCTGGAACAGGAGGAGCACGCGACCAGGAAGTTCCTCCCTTACGTCATTGAGCAACCACCCAGCGCCTACTAGCATCGCAGTATGGGCGTCGTGCCCACAGGCGTGCATCACCCCGTCCACCTTGGAGACGAATGAGTGGTCGTTCTCCTCCTGTATGGGCAACGCGTCTATGTCCGCCCTAAGGGCCACGGTCTTGCCCGGTCTGTGCCCCTCCACAACGCCAAGCACGCCCGTCCTGGCGTAGCCTGCGGTATAGGGGATGCCGTGCTCGTCTAGCTTCTCTTGCACCGTCTCTGAGGTGGCGTGTTCCTCCCCACTGACCTCCGGGAACTGGTGGAGATGGCGTCGCAAGGAAACGATCTGTTCCCGGTATGCATCGCCTTTACCCTTCAACGCTGATCTCATCCTCGTCATCCCACTGTAGTATCGCCGATTCTATCTCTTGCAGCCGCAGATTCCTCGGGATGGAGGCGAAGAAGGAGTACGGACACGAGAGGATTATGGCAGAGGAGCGTGCATTGGAAGCGTTAGTCTCCAGGAAATCACCAATTTGAGTGATGTAGATCTCTTCTGCTTGATGTATGGTGCAGACAGGAGGCGAGGAGCGTAACAAGCCCTACGATAGGAGCGATCCCGCTGTAAGGAGGGAGGGCGCAAAGTCCCGGGCTTCTCGCTCTGTTGGGAGAAGCGGTCGGACTGCCGGATAGGAGATGTCTACGGGGAGAGCGCTTGGATCGTCCTTCGCGGAGTCCGCAGTCAGCGCCCGACGCTCCCGATACCCCTCTGCCTACCGGGCGGCCATCTGCCCGAGCCTAGCACAAACTTCGTCGGGCGTGAGCGAGAGATGGTCGAAGTCACGAGGATGCTCGCTATGACAGGGCTCTTGACCCTCACCGGTACCGGCGGCTGTGGCAAGACGCGGCTCGCCTTGGAGGTGGCGAGGGAACAGGTTGGAACACACCAGGACGGGGTGTGGCTCGTGGAGCTTGCGCCGTTGTCCGAGGGGGCGCTGGTACCCCAGGTGATGGCAGGCACCTTGGGGGTGCAAGAGCAACCGGGCCGTCCCCTCCTGGAGAGCCTACTCGATGCCTTGGGCGACAAAGAGATACTCCTCGTACTGGATAATTGCGAGCACCTGATCGATGCCGCAGCGCGCCTGACAGAGGCCCTGCTCAGGTCTTGTTCGCGTTTGCGGGTGCTCGCCACCAGCCGGGAGGCTCTTGGCGTGACGGACGAGCTGGGCTGGCTCGTGCCCTCACTCTCGGCGCCCCACACGCAACAGTCACCTACCATGGAGGAGCTCGGAGGCTACGAGTCCGTGCGGCTGTTTGACGATCGTGCCTCCAACAGGCATCCGGGTTTTGAACTAACGCCCGAGAACGCTCAGGCGGTGGCGCAGGTGTGCGCGAGGCTGGAGGGCATTCCGCTCGCCGTAGAGCTCGCCGCAGCGAGGATCGGGATGCTCTCTGCTGAGCAGATCTCCGAAAGACTGGGGCATTCCCTCAAAGTGCTTACGGGCGAAGACCGGACAGCAGACCACCGCCACCAGACCTTGAGAGCGGCGCTGGAGTGGAGCTTCGACTTGCTTGAAGAGCCCGAGCAAATGCTGTTCCGGAGGCTCTCCGCGTTCGCTGGCGGCTTCACCCTGGATGCAGCCGAGAGCGTCGGAGGGCGAGTAGGCATCGACAAAGAAGACGTCCTGGAGTTGCTCTCGCATCTGGTGGATAAGTCGCTGGTGGTGGCTAAAGAAAATTGGGAGACGGGGGCACGCTACAGGCTGCTCGAACCCATAAGGCAATACGCCAGGGAGAAACTTAGGGTGAGCGGGGAAGCTGGGGCAGTCGAGCGCAGGCACACCGAGTTCTTCCTCGCACTGGCAGAGAAGGCCGAGCCAGAGTTGACCAAATCGCAGCAAGCTGAGTGGCTGGATCGTTTGGAGACCGAGCACGACAATCTCAGGGTTGCGCTCTCTTGGGCGCTCGGGCGGGAGATTGACTCGGGATTTCGGTTGGCTGGTGCCTTGTGCCAATTCTGGCACACGCGAGGTTATTTGAGTGAGGGGAGAAGGTACCTGGAAGCGGTTGCAAGCAGCGCAGCGGTACCGGCGACCCTACGCGCCAGGGCTCTTGACGGGTTGGGATGGATAGCGGAGCCGCAAGGCGATTACGAACGAGCGCGCGTAGCATACGAAGAGAGCCTGGAGTTGTACCGAAGTTCCAATGACAAAAGGGGCGTTGCGAACGCGCTCGGCGATTTGGGATCTCTAGCTCTGGATCGAGGAGACTACGAGGAGGCAACTTCGCTGCTGGAAGAGAGCTTGACGTTACACCGAGAATTAGGCAGTAAAGAAGGGGTTGTTGGTGTACTTAATGGCCTCGGAGTGTTGACATCTGCCAGAGGAGATCGAGAACAGTCTATATCGTTTTTCAGTGAGGCACTGGCCCTGAGTCGGGGGACTGGAAACGTAAGGAAGAACGCTACCTCCCTGGGTAACCTGGGGGTTACGATGTTGGTTCGTGGCAATCCTGAACAGGCAACGGTGATGCTCGAAGAAAGTCTGGCGCTATTTCGAGATATTGGTGATAGCTCGAACATCGCCATTGGTCTCATGTATTCAGCCCTTGCCGCGTTGACCAAAGGTGACCATGAACAGGTAAAGGCGCTGAGCCAAGAGAGTTTGGCTTTGCTCCAGCAAGCCGAAGATAAGCAGCACATCCCCGACTGCCTGGAGATAATGGCAGGTGGAGCCGGGGCGCAGGGCCTGTCGCAAAGAGCGGCGCGGCTGTGGGGAGCGGCGAAGGCCATGCGTGAAGCCATAGGTGTGCCCTTGCAGCCCGAAGATCGTAAGCTACTAGACCCTTATCTAGCCACGGCACGTTCCAGCCTGGGTGAAGCGGCATGGCAAAGAGCGCGCACGTCGTGGTTCGGGCGACGTACAACATAGCTTTGCAGACGCAAGGCAAGAGCTCTCATTGCCCTAGTTGAACCGCTATCTGGACGAGTCGGACCGCGGAAACAGTGAACCTGCCTGGTCAGGACGACGCCCTCCCTGGCAGCCTTCAGCACTAGAAGATCTGCCAGGGAGGACGTCATCAAGGCCACCAAGGAAGACTAATGGTTCAGTGTGCCTTGAAACGTGCACGCGAGATCATCTGCGCCATGTCTTCGTTCCATCTGTCCGGGTTCGGATCACGCGACAGCGTCGCGGTAATGGGCGCGATGATCCCGGTCGGCGCGACCCTCGCCTCTGCTGTACTGGAATCGCGATCTGATCTACCTCCGACTCCCACGGTCAAGAACAGCAGGAGCAGGGCCAACACCCACAAGATCCTTCCTCTAACTTTCCTCACCATCGCTCCGCCCTTTCCTGCAGCGCCGATTCGCCTTTGGGCCTGCTCGAGAATTGAGGTCGGGTTGTTCATGGTCTCTCCTTTCTTTCGCTTCTCCGGTGGAGAAGAGATCCCTCACCAGAGCGCATTGCGATTACGAAGAGAAGCCTAAGGAGGGGGATATCCCGCCGTCATGAGCACCTATCCCAAAGTTCTCGGGAAGATGATCCCATCCGACGCGGGATTTGCGTCGACGACGGCGGGACGCCTTCCCGCCCGGTCCAGGCGCTTCAGTAGCGGACCTCCCCTCGGGCATCTGTCCCGAGCTGCTCGGGAACAGATTCCCGTCCAACTCGGGGATCGCGCCCATGACGGCGGGACACCTTCCCGTCTAGGCTTGGGGCAGAGGCCGCACGTGAGACGGCGCTGCTACCTACCACACCGACTGGCCCTCGAAGGTCGGCCCCTTGAGATGCACCGGACTACATCCGGTGCCATCACTGCAGGTTGGAAAAGGATTGAGTAAGAAGGCGAACCACCGATAAGGTCACAGCCCGATGTGACGGGGTCCTACGAGAGTAGGAACGCGTGTAAGGCCACCGCAGTGCGTGAGCGCTGGGTGCTCGCCGCTCGGACGTCACCGGTTGCAGGTGGTGTTTGGTGGGGGTAGGTTG
>DATDKO010000139.1:0-7691 GCA_036519935.1 Rubrobacter sp.
GCCCTGTATCCGCTTTTCGTGCGGATCAGACGCTGTCCAATGATGCCCTTGAGGGTGCCCGCTATCATGGTGCGCACCTGGTTCCGCTCGTGCGGTGGGAAGAGGTCTATCAGGCGGTTGATGGTCTCGGTAGCGTCCAAGGTGTGGAGCGTGGAGAGGACCAGGTGGCCGGTCTCGGCCGCCGAGAGGGCCATCTGGGCGCTTTCGGCGTCCCTGATCTCCCCTATGAGTATCACGTCGGGGTCCTGCCTCAGCACACGCCTCAATGCTCGCGCAAAGGATGCCGTATCCGTACCCACTTCGCGCTGGTTTATGATGCTCTTGTCGTCTCTATGAATGAATTCGATGGGGTCCTCGATGGTGACCACGTGCTTGGCAATGGCGTGATTGACCATGTCTATCATCGAGGCGAGCGTCGTCGACTTGCCGCTGCCTGTGGTGCCTGTGATCAGGACGATCCCGCGCTCCTCGAAGGCGAGCGTGCGGATCACCTCGGGCAGACCCAGCGTCTCGAATTCAGGGATCTCGAAGGGCACGTAGCGCATCGCTATAGAGACCGCGCCTCGCTGCCTGAAGGCGTTGACCCTGAACCGGCCCTCCTCCCTCTCGTAGGAGAAGTCCGCCTCTCCGACCCGCTCGAACTCCTCGACCAGGGGCTCGGGGATGATCTCCTCAAGGAACGCTTCCGTGTCAGGCAAATTCAACACACCGTATCCCTCAACCGGGGTCAACAGACCCTGAACCCGTGTAACGGGCGGCGAGCCCACCTTGAGGTGCAAGTCACTGCCCCCCTCTCGAACCAGCAGCCCGATAAGATCTTCCAGCTTACCGCCCCTCGCCATCTCCTCTTCCCACCTTTCCAAACATGGGGACGCAAGTCCCCGAACGCCACGTTTCTCCCAAGTATCTTAACAGGCAGACTTAACAGCTAAGCGTCCCCGTCCGATTACCTGTACCAAGAGCTGACAAGCTGAAATGCTGACAAGCGGAAGCCGGAGGCTGGAGCGTGCTGAAATGCTGAAAAGGTGCCACCTGGCCTACCCGAAATGTCCAGATGGCATATAGGCGTAGCTCCTGACCGCCGCCATACTCTATAGTAGGCAATGTAGTCGGCGAGAGCCGGTCCATCGCGGACCCTTTGAGGAGATTAGACAGGTGAGTTACGAGATAGAAGGTCGGGAGATCGAGCTCAGGCAGAATATCCCTTATCCCGAGGTCCCTGACAGCAAGAGGGTCGGCCTCGACAAGGTCTCCGACGTACTCGTCTACCAGGGCAAGGTAAGCGAGGAGCAAATACGCCTGGCGCTGGAGACCCAGAAGAACAATCCCAGGCAGGATCTAGGCAAGATCCTGCTCTCTTTAGGGTTCATCTCCGGCGCGGACCTGGCCCAGGCCCAAGCCCAGCGGCTCGGGCTGGACTTTGTCGAACTCACTGAGGGGGACTTCGATCGGGACGTTGTCGCTCTCGTACCCGAGAGAGTACTGCGCAAGCACGGCGCCATCCCGCTCAGGATCTCCCGCAGCCGGCACCTCGTGGTCGCGATGAGCGACCCGAGCAACCTCTACGCCCTGGAGGACCTGAGGATTATCTCCGGCTATCAGATAACCCCTGTCGTGGCCACCGAGGACGAGATCCGTAACATGCAGGCCAAGCTCTTCGCCACAGGGGAGCGGATCACCAAGATACTGGAGGAGGCGGCCGAAGCCGGCGCGGAAGACGACGGGGAATTGGACCTCGGGATCGAAGCCGGTCCCGACGAGAGGCCGATAATCCGCCTTGTCAGCTCCGTGCTGCAGCACGCGGTCGGTGACGGCGCCTCCGACATCCACTTCGAGCCCCAGGCGCGCGAGGTGACGGTCCGTTTCAGGGTAGACGGCGTCCTGAGGGAGGTCATGTCTATCCCACCCAAGCTCCAGCACAGCGTATCGGCCAGGGTCAAGCTGCTGGCCGACCTGAACATCGCGGAGAAGAGGTTGCCCCAGGA
Source organism: Rubrobacter sp. (assembly GCA_036519935.1). GTDB lineage: Bacteria > Actinomycetota > Rubrobacteria > Rubrobacterales > Rubrobacteraceae > Rubrobacter_D. The sequence continues at coordinate 1,986 of DATDKO010000139.1, forward strand.
CGGGCGCTTCTCCGTAAAGCTCGACGGCCAGAAGATAGACTTTAGGGTCGCCTCCTTGCCCACGGCCTACGGTGAGAAGATCGTGCTGAGACTGCTCAACACATCCAACGTCGATGCGGATCTAGGGAAGCTGGGCTTTCAGCAGAGGGATTACGAGCGTTACGAGGCTATCTTCCGCAGGCCGTACGGGGCCATCCTGGTTACGGGACCGACCGGCTCGGGCAAGTCCACGACGCTCTACGCAACCCTCAGAGAGTTGAACTCCCCGGAGAAGAACATCATAACCGTCGAGGACCCCGTCGAGTACAAGATACCAGGCCTCAACCAGGTGCAGATCAACCCCAAGGTCGGCCTGTCCTTCGCCTCTGGCCTGAGGAATATCCTACGCGCCGATCCCGACATCGTGATGATAGGCGAGATACGCGACAAGGAGACGGCTAAGATCAGCGTCGAGGCGGCCCTGACGGGACATCTGGTCCTGGCCACTCTCCACACCAACGACGCTCCCGGGGCCCTGAGCCGCCTTACCGACATGGGCGTGGAGCCCTACCTAACCTCCTCGGCTGTGGATTGCGTTATCGCCCAGAGGCTTGTGAGGAAGCTCTGCGAGCGGTGCAAGGAGCCTGTCGAGATCGAACGCGAGATCCTGGAGGGGATGGAGTTCCCGTTCGGGATGTCCTCGGAAGGCCTGCACTTCCACAAGGCTGTAGGCTGCCGCCGGTGCGGCGGGAGCGGCTACCGGGGAAGGACCGGGATCTACGAAGTGATGGTGATATCCGACGAGATCAGGAAGATGATATTGTTGCGGTCCTCGGCGACTGAGATCAGCAGCGTCGCCGAGAGCCAGGGGATGGTGCGCCTGAGGGACGACGGCCTTCTGAAAGCAGCCGGGGGCATAACGACTATCGAAGAAGCGTTGAAAACCCTGTAGACCCTGTGACATCGCGTGAATTGCTCCCGGGGATGAGAATCCATTCTACATTTCCCTGGAGGCATCTCGCGGGTGGCCACCGGAGGATAATATGATTACTCAGAGCGGGTTGAGCGATTACTTACTCGACGCCGTAAGTATGGGGGCGAGCGACCTGCACGTCACGGCCGGTTTGCCACCCATGGTGCGGATCAGCGGCAAGGTCGAGCCGCTAGATTATCCGACCCTGACGGCCAACGCGACGCGCGACATGATCTACGACCTCCTCTCCAACGACCAGCGCCAGCGACTGGAGAACGAGTGGGAGCTCGACTTCAGCTACGCGCTTCCGCGAAGCGCCCGCTTCAGGGTCAACGTCTACTTCCAGAGGGGGGCTCTGGGCGCTGCTTTCCGTACCATCCCCAGCGAGATAAAGAGCATCAGCGAGCTTGGGCTTCCGAAGGCCGTCGAGGGCCTTACAGAGAAGCCGCGCGGGCTCGTCCTTGTTACAGGCCCGACAGGGAGCGGCAAATCGACCACCCTCGCCGCCATGATCGACAAGATCAACGAGACCAGGCACGAGCACATCATAAGCGTTGAGGACCCCATAGAGTTCCTGCACGAACACAAGCAGTGCATCGTCAACCAGCGCGAGGTCAACCAGGACACCAAGAGCTTCGCCCAGGCCCTCAAACACGTATTGAGGCAGGACCCCGACGTGATACTCGTGGGCGAGATGCGCGATCTGGAGACTATCGCACTCGCCGTGACGGCGGCGGAGACCGGGCACCTCGTCTTCGGGACGCTGCACACCCAGGATGCCCCGCAGACCGTCGACAGGGTCATAGACGTCTTCCCGCCGCATCAGCAGCACCAGATCCGCGCGCAGCTCTCAAACGCCCTGCAGGGCATCATCACCCAGACGCTCATCCCCACCTACGACGGCAAGGGGCGGGTCGTGGCATGCGAGGTGCTAATGCCGACGCCCGGGGTGAGGAACCTCATCAGGGAGGGAAAGAACCATCAGATCTACTCTGCCATGCAGACCGGCGGCAAGTTCGGGATGCAGACCATGGATGCGGCGCTCGTAGACCTCGTGCGGCGAGGACGCATCTCCCGCGCGGAGGCAGAGAAGCGTTCCAGCAATCCTGAGGAGCTACTCCGCCTCGCCGGCGGCTCGCTCGACGGCCCATCCAGTGGCCAATCCCGCGACCGCATGGCGTACGGGAGGAGGTAGCGGATGGCGCTTTTCACCTACAGGGCCCTCGATAAGCAGGGCGAGATCGTCCAGGACAAGTTAGAAGGATCGGGCGAGCTGGCCGTGGTCCACGAGCTCCGCCAGCAGGGGCTGCTCGTTATAGACGTAAAAGAGCAAAGCGTCGCCCAGAAGGACATTCTCGCACCGTTCAAGGGGATCAGGCTGGCCGATCTCGTGGTCTTCAGCCGGCAGTTGGCGACCATGATCAACGCCGGTCTCCCTATCGTGCGGGCGCTCTACGTCCTCTCCGAGCAGACCGCAAACCCCAAGCTAAATGACGTCGTGGTCGCCGTGCGCAAGGACGTGGAGGCAGGCAGCTCCCTCTCCGAGGCTCTCGAGAAGCACCCCGATGTCTTCTCCCGCCTCTACGTCGAGATGGTTAAGGCCGGGGAGACCGGGGGCATCCTCGATGGCGTCCTGCTTCGCCTGGCCGACCAGCTGGAGAGGGACCAGGACCTCAGGCGCAAGATCAGGAGCGCGCTGACCTACCCTACCGTGGTTCTGATCTTCGCGATCCTGGCCGCTTCTTTCATGCTCATGTTCATAGTGCCCGTATTCGCCGGGTTGTTCCAGGACCTTGGGGGGACGCTCCCTCTGCCAACCCGGATTTGCATGCTTATCTCCGACATCCTGACCAGCTTCTGGGGGGTGTTGGTATACGCTGCGATGGGACTCGCCGTAGTCATGTTCCTGCGATGGAAGAAGAGCGAGAGCGGTAGGAAAGTGTGGGGACGGGCTGTGCTCAGGATACCGGCCAAGATCGGAGATGTCGTGAAGAAGGCAACCCTCGCCCGCTTCGCACGCACCCTCGCCACCCTGAGCGCGGCCGGGGTGCCGATATTGCAGTCCATAGAGATAACCGCAACGTCCTCGGGTAACTGGGTTGTGGAAAAGGCCCTCTTGAAGAGCAGGGACGCCATACGTGAGGGCATTCCTCTCTACAAGCCGCTGGAGACCGAGCCCGTCTTTCCGCCGATGGTGACGCGCATGATCGCCGTCGGGGAGGAGACGGGAGACATAGATGGGATGCTGACCAAGATAGCGGAGTTCTACGAGTCTGAGGTGGATGCCGCGGTAAAGGCTCTGACCTCGATCATAGAGCCTCTTATGGTAGTGGTGGTAGGCGGCATAGTCGGTGCCATCGTGATCTCGATGTATCTGCCCATGTTCAAGATCTTCGAGCTCATCGAGTAAGCTGCAGTGCCGGGGGCGATGGGGGCCGTCGTCTCGCCACCGGTCGTTGCTGGGGCGCTCCGGCACCCCGTTCGGGGACCGATGCGTCATCGGGGTGCAAGAGGCCCTGGCTGCGGAGCGATGTCTTCCGGGAGCAGGCCTTGATAGTCCTTGTGGCTGTCCTTGTCGGGCTTCTGGTCGGCAGCTTCTTGAACGTCGTGATCCACCGTGTGCCGCGCAGCGAGTCGGTAGTGTGGCCCGCGTCCCACTGCCCGCACTGTGGAGAGCCCATCTGGCCCAGGGACAACGTGCCCCTCATCTCCTATGTGCTGCTCCGCGGACGCTGCAGGAACTGCAAGGAGCCCATATCGGCGCGCTACCCTGCTGTGGAGGCGACGACCGGGCTGCTCTTCGGGGCGGCGGCCTACGAGTTCGGGGTGAGCGTAGCTCTGCTCCACGCGCTGGTCCTTATCTCAGCTTTGATCTCGCTGGCCGTCATCGACCTCGAGCACAGGCTGCTGCCTAACATGATCGTCGGCCCCGCCGCCCTGGCCGGACTCGTACTCTCGATCCTGGCCGACCCGGCAGGCTGGTGGACATACCCCCTCTCCGCGATAGCCGTAGCCGGCACCCTGTTAGGGCTGGCGCTCATCTACCCTAGCGGGATGGGCATGGGCGACGTCAAGATGGGCGGAATGCTAGGGGCTTTTCTTGGTCCGTACGCCGCCTTGGCCGTATTCCTTGGCGCCCTGATCGGAGCCGTCACGGGCGGGCTGCTCATGGCAGCAGGGAAAGTACAACGCCGCAGCGCCCTGCCCTTCGGCTTGTTTATGGCCCTGGGAGGCATCATCAGCCTCTTTGTGGGTCCGGAACTCTGGCATCTGTATACGGACTTATTGTGGAGCTAGAGTTGACAAGCTGAAATGCTGACAAGCCGCCCGACAGGGCGGCGTGCTGACATGCTGAAGTGCTGAAAATTGTCCGTCTGGCCTATTTTTATGGCCGCATGGCATATAGGCACGTCTAGTGAGCTTCGCGATACTGGGAGTACTATGACTACGACGGCTCCAACCAGGAAACGTGCCACCGGCGACCCGGTTGTTAGTTTGATCGAGACCTACAGGGAGCGGGGAGACCGGCGGGCTGTCGAGCAAATCCTCTCCATGAACGTCAAGATCCTGAACCACATAGTCCGGAGGTACACCTCATCCTCGGACGAATCCTACGAAGACCTCCTCCAGGTTGGCTACGTTGGTATGATGAAGGCTATCAACGGCTACAGGTTAGACTCGGAGGCGAAGTTCAGCTCTTATGCGTACTCAATGATCGAAGGCGAGATCAAACACCACCTCCGCGACGGGGATCTCGTGAAGAGGCCCCGTTGGGCACGCAGCCTGCACGCTAGGGTCTCCGAGGCGACCAGAAGGCTAACGGCCGAACTCGGAAGACCGCCGCTCATCGAGGAGATGGCGAGTGAAGTGAATATCACCCCCGAGGGCGTATCCGAGCTGATGAAGCTGTTCAGCGACACAGACGTCGTGTCGCTGGACGCAGGCGAAGACGAGGAGATCGATGTCTCTGCCATCAAGAGCCTTCGCTACGAGACCTTCTCGCTCCCCGTCGAGGACCGTATCCTGCTCGAGCAGGCGCTCGAGTCCCTGAACGAACTGCAGCGCAAAGTGATCTACCTCTTCTTCTACAAGGATCTCTGCCAGACAGAGATCGGGAAGAAACTCGGGCTCTCCCAGCGCAAGACCTCACGTACCGTGGCCTCGGCCGTCAAGGTCTTGAAGAGCTCGGAGGCACTGAAGGGTTCAAAGAGCGCGGGCAGCTGGGGTCTGGAGTGAGATAAATGAGCCGGCAGGGGCCTTAGAAGACGAGCGCGGCTTTACCCTGGGCGAGTTGTTGATCACGATCGTTATCATGGGCATAGTGTTCGCGATAGCAAGCTCCAGCTGGTTTGGCGCGATCGAGAGCCGCCGGGTTGACTCAGCGACCAATCAGCTCGTCGCCGATCTGCGGCAGGCGCAGAGCAAGGCGACCAATAAGCTTGCTCCGCAGACGGTAACTCTGACTTCCGGGAGTTCGGAATACACCATGCCGGGCGCCGCGAGCCCCCTCGACCTCGACGATGATCCTGATGAAGACGTGGTCGAAGTCGGTAGTGCAGCTACCGTCGCGTTCTGTCCCAATGGATCAGCCGAGATACCGCCTACTAGTACTCCCGTCTGTTCTGCTGCGCCGGTTGGTTCTCCAACCACGATCACGGTAAGATCGTCGAAAGACACTTCCAAAAGTCACGGTATCGAGATCAACCCTGCGACCTCAAGGATAAAAGTTGTTCCTTAGAAGCTTGAGAGAACAG
>DATDKO010000140.1:0-7267 GCA_036519935.1 Rubrobacter sp.
TCTTCGTGGACACCCCTGGGGGACGGGAAGCCCGCGCGCTTTGTGACCATGGCCCTGCGTCGATCACCCCAGACACGATTGGGGTAGACTACGGCCGGAGGGTCGTGAACGAGTTCTTCGAAACAAGCAACAAGAAGTCGAAGAGGTGCCCGCCCGGACGCTTCGTCAGGGGACTACGCGCCCTCTTCAACCTCATTCTCGTCCTCAGCGTGTCCGCTGTGGTAATCCTTGCCTGCCTCTACCTGTTCGTCGTGAGGGAGTACGAGGACAGCCTCAACCGGACATATCCCCAGCTCGCCGAGAACTCCTATGTCTACGACGTGGACGGGAACATGATAGGCGAGATCCCCGTCACAGAGAGGCGGGAGACCGTCGGTTTCGAAGGGCTCGGCGCGCACCTACCCGAGGCCGTCGTCGCCGTCGAGGACCGGCGCTTCTACGATCACTTCGGTGTCGACTTCGAAGGGCTCGCCCGCGCGGCCTGGACTGACCTGAGATCCTGGGAGGTGCAGGAGGGCGGCTCCACGATCACGGAGCAGCTCATGAAGAATCTCTATGTTCCCGAGGGTCAGCGCCTCGACACCTCTTTTCGCAGGCGATTTGTGCAGTCTGCGCTCGCCTTCGCCTACGAGCGCAAGCACACCAAGAACGAGGTTCTGACCGCCTACTTGAACACCGTGTACTTCGGGGACGGTGCCTACGGCGCTGAGGAGGCGGCGCAGCGCTACTTCGGCAAGAGCGCCCAGGACCTCGACCTCTCGGAGTCGGCGATGCTCGCCGGTCTGCTCCACGCCCCTTCGACCTACGTGACCTGGGAGGGTGACGTTATCCATGGGCAAGCCCGCGAACGTCGCGACAGCGTCCTGAGGCTGATGCAGGACCAGGGTATGATCTCCTCCCGGGAGCGCGAGGAAGCCGAGGGCCAACCCCTGAACTTCGCCCAGGACCCGCCGCCGGAAGATCCAGCGTACACGCCTTTTCTCGAGAAGGTCGGACGCGAGGTAGAGGAGGAGCTAGGTTCGCGGGCGCTACAACGCGGAGGACTGAGGATTCACACGACGATGGACCCCGACCTCCAGCACGCGGCCGTCGAGACCTCGAATGACGTGCTCTCGGAACCGGACGCCCCTTCCGCCGCCGTAGTGACCATAGAACCTCAGAGCGGGGCCATACGGTCTCTGGCCGGACAGGATGGGGACTTCAACCTTGCGCTCGACGCCAGGCGTCAACCCGGTAGCTCGTTCAAGCCCGTAGTACTCGCCGCGGCCATCAAGGAAGACATCTCCCCCGAGAGCACCTACATATCCCAGGACCTGGCCTTCGACTTCAAGGACGAGTATTACGAAGTACACAACTACGACTACGTCGAGCGGGGAGAGATCTCCATATCCGACGCCATGGCGGAGTCGGACAACACGGTGTTCGTGCAGCTTGCCGCCGACGTGGGATTGGAAGATGTCGTGAATACCGCCGAAGCCCTGGGCATTACCACTCCCGTCGAACCCTACCCGTCGACCGCCATAGGCGGCCTGGGATCAGGGGTCAGCCCGCTTGACATGGCCTCTGCCTACTCGACCTTCGCCGGTGGCGGTATCCACCGCAAGCCTTACTCCATCGAGAGCATCGACAGGAATAGCTACGGTCAGAGTGAGACGGTCTACGACCACCGAATCAGCGGTCGGCGCGTGCTCACGGGCAACGAGGCGGCGGTCGCGACCGAGGTCCTCAGGGGCGTTGTGGAGGACGGGACGGCGACGATGTTCCACGACCTGGACGAGGAGATAGGACGTCCCTCAGCGGGCAAGACGGGTACCACGGACGACTTCGTCGACGCCTGGTACGTTGGCTACACTCCTCTTCTTTGCACCTCCGTGTGGGTCGGTTATGCGGAAGGACGGCGCTCCCTCGTCGGCGTCCACGGCTTACAGGAGCCGAACGGAGAGACCCTGCCCATGGATATCTGGTCCCGTTACATGGCCAGTGCTACGGCCGGGGATCTGGCGCTCGAGTTCGCCGAAGCCGACGCGGGCGAGCTCTATACCGTCGAGGGCGGCTATTCGAGCGGTTTCTGATAGGGATTAGGGAAGGGTTGCCTTTCCCTAATCCCCGCATTTCAGCTAGTCAGCACGCCGCCCTTCAGGCGGCTTGTCAGCATCTCAGCGAGAGTATGCCAGCGAGGATCCCACACCCAGCCGTCCTCTGTGGCGAACGATGAGGGTCTTATCCACCCCAGAGCAGAACGAACACGCCTCTCCCAACAAAGCTGAAATGCTGATCTAGAATGACTCTATGGACTTGCAGAGGCTGTATGCTGGATCCTTCATAGATTGGGAGGCGGTCGCCTCTTCCTGGAACAAACGCACCGTTCCCTCGCGGCTACTGCTCTTCGCTGCCCGTCGCTACCTCGACGAAAGGGGCGGTAACGTCGATTCCGGGCGTTACGAGGTTCTGGCATCGGCTCCGCTCCCAGAGGAGATCAAACAGGCCTTCGCCTCGCCGCCAGAACTCGACGCGCCGGCCCCGCGCCGCTGGGGCGAGTTCGTCGACGCCGCCGTCGCCGCCGAGCTGGAGATGGTCTCATACGGGGAGAGACCGCCGCTCTTGCATGAGCTGCGGGCCGGACTCGAACAGGCTGCAGCGGAGGCAGGCCCGCTAACCGAAAAGGGCAGATGGTTCCTCGCCAGGCGCGACGCCCTCCCCGGAACCGACCTTCCCGACGATCCCGGATATTTGCCAATTTAAGCTATCAACCCGCCGCCCTCCGGCCCGCGGCTCTCAGCCCTCAGCTAGTCGTCTCATGGCCTAGCCACGGGAGTCGAACCCGGACGCCTCAGCAGCGATCCCTCGTGCGCGGTAGGGCGAGCCCGGAACCAAGAAGCTGACCTGCTGACAAGTGAGGGCATATAGGCCCGAAGCGTGCTGACAAGGCGCGAAGCGCCATGCTGACATACAATCATTCTCGGGCCACGCGTGGGGCGGGCCAATGACGGATAGGGGTTACAGAGATGGAATCGATACCAAGTGCGAGCTACAGCCTCACCTTACGGGTCGAGTTTCCGCACGAGGCGGGAGCCCTCGGGAAGATTCTGACGACCATAGGGGATGCTGACGGAATGGTCGGCGCCGTCGACATAGTGCGGATGCGCCAGGACAGGACCACCCGCGATATTACCGTCAACGCCCGTGACTCCGAGCATGGCCAGCAGGTGGTCCAGGTCGTCGAGGACCTGCCCCAGGTCAGGGTCATCAACGTCTCGGACAGGACGTTCCTGATGCACCTTGGGGGTAAGATCGAAGTCCGCTCCAAGCTCCAGATCCGCACCCGCGACGACCTCTCTATGGTCTACACGCCGGGTGTAGCGCGGGTCTGCAGGGCGATAGCCAGTGACCCCGAGAGGGCTTTCAACCTTACCATAAAGCGCAATACGGTCGCTGTGGTCTCTGATGGTACCGCCGTCCTCGGGCTCGGGGACATAGGGCCGCGGGCCGCGATGCCCGTGATGGAGGGCAAGGCGGCGCTCTTCAAGCAGTTCGCGAACGTGGACGCGTTCCCGATCTGTCTCGACACCAAGGATACGGACGCGATAGTCGAGACCGTCAAGAACCTGGCCCCGGCGTTCGGCGGTATAAACCTGGAGGATATCTCGGCCCCGCGGTGCTTCGAGGTCGAAGAGCGGCTGAAGAAGGATCTGGACATCCCTGTCTTCCACGATGACCAGCACGGCACGGCCGTCGTAGTGCTGGCGGCCCTGATCAACTCCCTCAAGATCGTGAATAAGGACTTCGAAGACCTCCGCATAGTCGTGAACGGCGTCGGCGCCTCGGGGGTGGCCTGCGCCAAGATCATCATGGCGGCTGGCGCGAAGAACATCGTCGGCTGCGACTCGAAGGGTATCGTCCACGAGGGGCGCAAGGACCTAAACGAGTCCAAGCGGTGGTTCGCCGAGAACACCAACCCCGAGGGAAGGACCGGCGACCTCACTGAGGCCGTGGCCGGGGCCGACCTCTTCATCGGGCTCTCGGTGCCAGACGTACTCACCGTCGAGCACGTCGAGAGCATGAACCCTGACCCCATCATCTTCGCCATGGCCAACCCCGACCCCGAGATAAGGCCCGAGGTGGCGATCGGGAAGGCGAGGATCATCGCAACAGGCCGCAGCGACTACCCGAACCAGATCAACAACGTGCTCTGCTTCCCCGGTATCTTCAGGGGCGCCCTCGATGTCAGGGCCCGTGAGATAGACGAGCCGATGAAGCTCGCAGCGGCCGAGGCGATAGCCGGGGTGATCCCAGCGGAAGATCTCTCTGAGGACTACATCATCCCCTCGGTCTTCGACGAGCGGGTCGCCCCCGCCGTCGCAGAAGCAGTCGCCAACAAGGCCAAGGAGACGGGCACGGCCAGGCGTATCCAGGAGCGCGCTGAGACTGGCCTGAGGGTGACCAGCTTCTAGAGGCCACCGCGTCTGGACTTCTCCTGGCTGCGGCATAGAATCTGGGCATGAGGAAGGTGTGCCAGATCTTCGTTTGCGCCACGCCGGGCGAGGGACGCTGCGGTGCGAAGGGGGGCGGCGAACTGCTCGAGATATTCCAGGAAGAGGTAAAACTGCGCGGCATACCGCCGTCCACCGTCCTCCGAAATGCCTGCACCCGCCGTCACGAGGATGGTCCCGTCGTCTTCGTCTACCCTGATGACGTCTGGTATACGCGCGTAACATCCGAGGACGTGCCAGAAATAGTGGAGCGCCATCTGGCGCCGATGCGGGAGCAGAAAACTGCCCGTGATTCGCGCGCAAGCGGGAATCCATTACGGTAGGATCTCTGCGCCTCCAGGAGCGATCTACTGGAATGAGCATCAGTGGGTTGCGTCACAGATCTTCTTTGGCCTTGCTAACGGCCGATGGCTTTTGGCTACCGAAGCCGATCCGTCCGAGGGTCCGCTCCATCGCCCAGTCTGCGCCTGTAAGTATCCTGTCGCGCCGGCTCTTCATGTAGTAGAGGAGAACGCTCCTGTAGAGCGCCTGTGCTGCAGGGCCCCGCAGCCTGAGGCCGACGGCGTCAGCCACGGCGCTCTCTGGGCCGAGGCTCACGACGTAGCCCCGGTCGAAGAACCGGAAAGGCGGCCTGCCGCGCTTGCTCTCTGCCCCACGCAACCGGCGCTTGAGGTCGCGTGCGACCCACGGCCCCTGCTGCACGGCGACGGAGGCGGTGGGGGGCAGGGGACCGAGGCGCGGATCGGTGTATACCCCGGCGTCACCGAGCACGTAGACCTCGGGGTGATCCGGCAAGGTAAGGTGCTCGCCCACGTGCGAGCGGCCCGCCGCGTCGTGCTCCCCTGGCAAACCTCGCATCAGGGGTGAGGCCTCGACGCCGGCCGTCCAGATTCGGGTGCTCGCCTTCAGCCAATTTTCGCCGGCGAGGAGACCCTCGGCGCTCGCCGTCTCTACGGGGGTGTTCAGGCGCACTTCGACGCCGAGGCCAGAGAGCGTCTTCCTCGCAACGCTGTCGAAGTAGGGGTCTAGCCAATCCATCAGCCTGTGCGTAGCCTCGAGCAGCACGACCCGCGGTTTTTCGAACGGCCTGCGATGAGTGCGTTTTCCTAGATAGTCGAAGAGGGCGGCGACCTCGGCGGCGACCTCCACGCCCGTCGCCCCACCGCCAACGATGGCCACGGTCAAGATGCCCTGTGGCGGCTGAGGCCCTGGGCTCGTGGCAAGGCGCCAGGCATCGCCGAGTGCGCCGCGCAGGCGTAGCGCATCGTCCAGGCTCCAGAAGGAGTGGAAGTAATCCTGCAGCAGCGGTCCCGGCTCGGCAGCGACGCTGCCAGGGTTGAGGACAAGATACTCGTAGCCGACGGGGCCTTCCGGGGTTTCGAGGGTCTTCTGGGTGAGATCTATACCCGAGACTTCAGCGTGGAGAAACTTGCAAGCCCCGGCGCAGATCGGGGCGATGGGTGAGCTTACGGTCCTCGGATGCAACCGGCCTACTGCGACCTCGTGGATCAGGGGCACGAAAGTATACTCTTCTCTACGGTCTATCAGCAGGGTCTCGCCGGGTCTTCGCAGGGCCGGAGGGAGGTGCCTGAGCAGGGAGGCCCCCGCGAACCCGGCGCCGAGAACGACCACGCGCGCACTGCGCCGGACGCTCACGCTACGAGCCTTCCACGAGAGCTTCGTTCTGGCATGTCCCTGTTTCCTTCGCTACACCCGTCATCTTCTGGAAGTATATCGTTCGGGGTGCCCCCTCTCGGCGAGACGCTTTACAAAACGCGCGCCCGAACGTAGACTGCACGGATCGCCTGCGGATGGGGCGCCGGCGGTCTAAGGGGTGTCAGGAAAACGGGGAACGACCCCTCCGGGGGCTAGAAAGGGACCGTTTTGGTGATGAAGGAGGGAATGGGACTGGGGGATATCGCCCCTGGGCTCATCGTGAGGCACACCAACCGCCGTCTGGGCAAGCTGGATCCCTACGAAGCGTGCGAGCGTTTGATCTCTGGCCGCATCTCGTTCTCGGAGTTCGTGGATCAGGTCGGCGAAGAGTATAGGGAGCTCCTCGATTTCATGATGGACAACGACCTGCACCCTGGACGTCCTGAGGAGGTACTCTTCTGCATCGACTGTCAAGCGGGCCTCTACGAGCGTACTCTCCTTCGCTCGCAACTGGAATGCCTCTACAGTCACGACAGGAGCGAAAGGATCGGCTGACCGGGAATGCGACGTCCCAGGCCACGTGGGGTATGGCTCTGCGGCACCGATTCGTGGTTCGTGAGGGCGATGTAGGGAGAGGGCCGACCAGGACGAGTAGGACGCGGCGTGCCTGTATCCTGTTGGCGCGTTTTTGCGTTATCATGGCCTCCATGGGCATCACATTGATAGTCTTGTTCGTTGTGGTTGCTGTGATCCTCGCTGCCTCCATCGTGCTCGGGCGTGACGCCAGGGAGGTGGAGAGCGCCCGTGACACGGAGTACCTGGAGCTCGAAGGGGTCTGGATCCGCTATGATGTCATCGGCGGGGGGCCTGCGGTCGTACTCGTACACGGATGGTTATCCTCGTCCCGAATCTGGGAGCAACTCGCAGGGCGGCTGGCGCAGCGCTTTACCGTGTATACCCTCGACCTGCCCGGTTTCGGAGAGTCGGACAAGCCACTCTCCGGATACGGGATACGAAACGGGAGCAGGCTTCTCTACGCTTTCTGCGCCCACTTCGGCCTTACCCACGCCAACGTCATCGGCCACGACCTCGGCGGAGCCATGGCCGTAAAGCTCGCGGCC
>DATDKO010000141.1:0-2192 GCA_036519935.1 Rubrobacter sp.
GATGAACCTGGATCGGATCGTCTCCAACCAGCCGCAGTACAACATGATCCAACGCAGGATCGAAGGCGGAGTCATACCCCTGTGCGAGCGCGAAGGGGTGGGCCAGGTGGTCTTTTCACCGCTCGCCCAGGGCGTACTCACGGGCAAGTACCGTCCCGGCGACGCGCCCGGAGAGGGCACCCGCGCAGCCGACCCGGCATCCAACCGCTTTATGCAGCAGCTCATGAACGAGGAGGTTCTCTCTGCCGTAGATGGGTTGCGCTCCGTCGCGTCCGAGGCAGGCCTCAGCCTGCCACAGCTGGCCCTCGCGTGGGTGTTGCGCCAGGAAAACGTGAGCAGCGCGATCATCGGCGCATCCAGGCCCGAGCAGGTCGAAGACAACGCCGCTGCCTCAGGGGTAAAGCTCCCCGCAGACGTGGTCTCCGAGATAGACGGGATCCTGGACGGGGTGATACAGCGCGGTTAGGGCCGTTCAGCGAACCTTCTCTCAGAATCCTTCCATGTCAGCGTGCCGTGTTGTAGCATTGCGGGTGTGGAACGGCATCACATAAGGTTTACTGCGAGCAGCTTTACGCGACGGCGCCCTCGACCGTCCCTGCCCCGACCGTCCCTCTAGGGGCGAGCTCGGGGCATCCGCGTCTCTTAAGGTTTGAGAGAAACCTTTTGCGCGGAAGAGTCTCTATCCATGAATCAAGAGAGATCGAGGGAAAACCTTGCTGGCCTTCATCGCGAGAGAAGACAACGAAGTAGAAAGGACTGCCGCCCAGAACGTGTTACGGGCTGTGACCGAGACTGACTCGGGTATCCGCGTCAGGGAGATGGGCGACGCTGACCTGGAGCGCATCCTTGAGCTAAGGAGCATCGTACGCTGGTCGGCTGACCCCAGGGCTTTCGACCTCCTGCGCGGCGTGCGCGACGCCCGCTGGGCGGTGGCCGAGGCGCCTGACGGAGACCTGGCGGGTATGGTCGGTGCTGTGCCGCTCGGAGACTTAGGCGTCCTCTGCCACCTCGCAGTCCACGACGGGTACAGGGGCCTCGGCCTCGGCGCCCTGCTCTCCTCCTGGGCCGTAGCCTACCTCAGAAGCCGTGGCGCGAAGACGGTCAGGCTCTACTCGATCCTGCGGGCGGAGGGCCTCTACCGGTCGCTCGGTTTCGAGGAGGTCACGCCGCGCACCGTTTACCGGCTTGAGGAGGGACCTTGGAGACTTCGCATTCCCGATCAAGTAGACGGGCACAGGGTCGAGACGCTCACGTTCGGGGACCTGCCCGAGCTCTACGGCGTGGACCGCTGGAGCTACGGAGCCGACCGTTCGGCCCTACTCTTCGCCACCCTGAGGCTACATCCAGGACGTGGTCTCGTCGTCCGCGACTCGACGGGCCAGATCAAGGGCTACCTGATCAGGAGCGCGAGGGGCCGCGCGACCCGTATCGGCCCCTTCCTGGCTTCCACACCCGACTTAGCCCGCCTCCTGCTCGCCCGCGCTCTCTCGGCGACCGGAGGTACGCCCGTCCAGGTCACGGTCCCCGGTCCGGCCAGGTGCCACGCGCACTCCCTCTTGCAAGAGTTCGGCTTCGAAGGCACAGAGGACCGGATGCGGATGGAGCTGGGCGAGAAGAAGGACGCCTACCGTACCGGCCTCGTCCACTACGGTACGACACCGTATCTAGCAACTTAGCCTTCACGCTGAACAATTTCGCCCGCCTTATCTCGTAGCCGCATCTCGAACGCGGAACCAGAGAGTACCTCGGCGAGGAGGCCTGGCTCGACGTTGCCGCCGCTGATCACGGCCACGGTGAGGCGAGAGCTGGGCAGTTCTTCTCTGTGGAACAGGTGTGCGGCGAACGTCACAGCACCGCTCGGCTCTGCGACCAGCCTGACCCGCAGCGCCAGGCGGCGTATCGCTTCCAGGATCTCCCTCTCCTTTACGGCGACGATGTCGTCAACGAAGGCGCGGATATGCTCGAAGGGCGCCTCGCCGAGCTTTTGTACGCGCAAGCCGTCAGCAACCGTGCGGGCGACCTGATCCGCCGGGAACTCGACGAGCCTTCCGCTCCCTAGGCTGGCTCTTGCGTCGGCCGCGAGCTCGGGTTCCACCCCGATCACTCGCACTTCAGGACGGGCCAACTTGATGGCGGCCGAGATCCCACCGATGAGCCCGCCACCGCTGACGGGCACGAGCACGGTCCCCACG
>DATDKO010000142.1:0-6801 GCA_036519935.1 Rubrobacter sp.
CAGCGGGCCCCGAGAGAGCCACGCCTATGCTCGTGCCCGAGTTGATAAGGGCATTGGCCCTGTCTTGAGACTCTTCGGATATAGCCGTAGCGACCGCCTCTCCCATGGGCGGTGAGGCGAGTCCACTGCTGCTGCCGGCGACCAGTACCCCGAGTGCCAGGACCCAAGCCGTGGGAGCACCGGCGACAGCTGCCATGCCGACAACCGCCACCGCGCCGGCGGCAACCGCCATTAAGCGTGGGCCAGTGCGGGAGGTGAACACGAGCGCGCCGAGTACCGCGAAGCAGTAGCCGGCATAGGAGCCAGCACCGATCAGCCCGAGTACCGACTCCGAGAGGTCGAGAGACTCCCGCATGTTCGGCAGGAACAGGCCGTAGGCGAACCGCGCCAGGCCATACGTAATCGCAATCATCGCCAGCCCCGGCGCCACAAGCCAGGTTATGCCGCTGGATCTCTGCATGCTAGTAAGCATAACCGCCCGTACTTCCGAGAACACCTTTAGCCGAACTTCGTAGAACTCCGTTTGGGCGAAGTTCGCAGAATTTCCCTTCTACGAGGTTGGGTGAATAAGCCGACCATGCATCTAGAGCGCCGCTTATAACTCCCTTGTAGCTATAGTATGCAACAAAAATCACTCATTTGGGGGATTTGCTGCCTTATCACGCTTGCTACCCTTTAAACAAACGCTCCGTTGAGGAGCGTGGGCAAAAGGAGTAGTGGTGCTTTAGGAGTAATCAAAAGGGAGAAAGGCCAGGCATAAACGGGGTGTTAGCGACGGAACACAAGGAGGAGACACGCTATGTCGGAAGAAAACAAGGCTCTCGCCCGCCGCTATTTGGAGGAGATCTGGGATAAGGGCAACGTGGACTTAATCGACGAGCTGTTCACTACCGACTTCGTCCGCCACGGTCCCCCCGCTGTCGAGGGAGAGGTGCGTGGCCCAGAGGGTTTTAAGGGCCTAGTGAGCACCTACCATGCCGGCTTCCCTGATTTCCAGGTTACTATTGATGACATGATAGCCGAAGGTGACAGCGTGGTTACTCGCTGGACGGTTAGGGGCACCCACCAAGGTGAGCTTATGGGCAGCGCTCCTACCGGCAATCAGGTAACCTTTACTGGCTACCTCTTCGACCGCATCGCCGGCGGCAAAATCGAGGAAGAATGGGTCGACTATGACACCCTCCACGTGATGCAAGAAATCGGTGCTGTTCCCCAGCAGGGGTAGGCCACCGGGGCTTAACTCAGGTATTCGGACGCCGCTTTTCCGGGCTGAGGCGTAGCAGCTCCGTCCGCTTTTGTGTCCCCGAACTTCGCAGAATTTCCCTTCTACGCACTCCGGTGAATAAGGCTGCCTCCGTGTCCGTATATACGGGGTAGGCACCTTTTCGGAGCTCGGGAAAGAAAGAATGAGATTGTTGGGACAATCGCCGAGCACCGAAAGGGTCCAGTATGGGGAGTGAGTTTGAGAATAGGCTGCGAGAGTCGATGGGGATCGTGTGTACTTCGCGCAACTCCGCTTCCCAGCACTCGGATGAGTATGTGTTTGATCCGGAGGGCTTCAGGTAACGTTGTGTGCTGCTTGAGATGACACACGGACCACCCAAGCTACCCGAAGGCTACCGCCTGGACTTATCCGCCGACCCGGACGCACCTGCTTTGCGGGGCCCGGACGGCACGGTGGTGGCACGCTTCGCTGTGAGGGGCATGACGCACGAAGCCGTAGAGCGAGAGGCACTCGAGGACCTGCTACACACGAACCGGAAGCCCGAAGGCGGGTCCCCGAGTCCCTCGAAGCACTCCGTAGGCCACGACCTACCCAATACCCCTTCGTAGAAAGTCCTTCATGGCGAACTTCTTAGATTCACGTGGAAACTCCGTCATGACGAAGTTCGCAGAATGCCTCTTCTACGCACTTAGGTGAATAGCGTAGGATGCTTAGGTGGGAGTCTTTCGGGACGGGCGCCATCGCCTTCGATGGGTCAACGAGTCACTGATCGCGACCAGTACTACGATCAGGGTTGCTGCGCCAGCTAGGGAGAGCGCCGACGCCGCAAAGCCCACCGGCGCCAGCGCAGCCAGGGCGACGACCGCCACCAAGCGGGACCAAGGCACCCGACCGGAGACTGCCCACAGGAAGACCCCATGCCCGACCACGAACAATGCTGTGCCGCCGAGGGTCAGCGAGATAGAGGCGAACGTGCCGGGGTTGCCGGGATGGGCGACCGTGAGCTCGTCGGCGGCCGCCACGGCGATGATGCCAGCGATCATGGGCAGATGGAAATAAGTGTAGGCGGACCGGGCCAGCCTGCCGGGGTCCTCCGAGTGGGCGATCGTCTCGCTGGCGTCGTGCGCGCTGCGGGCGAAGTAGATCCACCACAGTGCCCCGCTGCCGAGGAAGGCCACCCCGAAGGCGGCCACAGCGGCGGCTGAGACTTCTGCCTCGCCGAAGGTCGTGCCGGTAACCAGGATGGACTCGCCTAGGGCGATGATGACGAACAGCTGGCACCTTTCGGCGAAGTGCGCCCCCTCGATGGTCCACTCCTGCGTGCGCGAGCGTCCCAGCCCCGGCGTCCGGTAGCCGGCCGCCGGGCCAGCGTAGTCCACGCCCAGCGCGAGCAGCCACAGCACGTAGCGCGCCTCACCTTCGGCCAAGCCCCCCGCCACCCACAACACCCCGGACGCCGCGAACCATGCGAGTATCCGCCGGAACGCACCACTAAGTGGATGAGACGCCTCCAGCGCGAGGACCGCGAAGACGGTACGCACCAACTGTATCGCGACGTAGGCTAGGGCGAACATCAGCCCCCGCTCGCCGAAGGCTTCCGGAATCGCCACCGACATCACCAAGCTAGCGAGCATCACGGCCCCAAGCATTAGGCGTACCGACAGCGCGTCGGGATCGAACCAGTTGGTGAACCAGGTCGTATACTGCCACGCCCACCACACCACGAGCAGCAGGAAGAGTGTCTGAAGCGCCCCCCCGATGGTCGGGTGGTTCAGGAGCAGGTGGGAGAGCTGGGTTATGGCGAAGACGTAGACGAGGTCGAAGAACAGCTCCAAGGGCGTGACCCGCTGCTCGCCGCCGTCCCTGACGCGCAGCACCCCTCCATGGTCGAACCTCTGCGCCATGTACGCCTCCCGGTATCCTGCCAACGCGCGACCGGTAGTATTCTCCCATCGGCTGTCGGCATTTCGTACCGTCCAAACGGTCGGGTTTTCGAACTTCGGAGAATTCCGTAAAGCGGAAGTTCGCAGAATTCCACTTCCACGCACTCGGGTGAATAGACCTTCACAAGAGATGCGCCAAGCTTCTTCGGCTGGCAACATCAGTGCTGCTACAGCCCGCCTTAAGGGAAGAGGTAGCTCGGGAAGGAGGAGAACGAGTGTGCCCACCGAAGAAGAGAACAAGGCCAGCTTCAGGCGTTACCTCGAGGAGGCTTGGAACCAGAGCAACCTGGAGGTAGTAGACGAGATCTTCGACCGCTACGTCTCCCATCAGCCAGACGGATCGGTGCTCGAGCGTGGACCCGAGGACGTAAAGCGCTTCGTGGGCGAGTTCCGCTCTGCCTTCCCCGACTTACGCCTCATCATTGAGGAGCAGCTCGCAGAAGGTGACAAGGTGGTATCCCGCGGAACGATTCGAGGCACCCACCAGGGTGAGTTCCGGGGCATAGCGCCCACCGGCGAGGAGATGGAAATCCCGGGCATGGCCGTCTTCCGCTTCTCTGAGGAAGGGAAGGTGGTTGAGAGCTGGGACTCTTACGATCAGCTGAGCCTGATGCGCCAGAGTATCGAGCAAGAGCTTATGGTGGCACGAAGCATCCAGCAAGCCTCACTTCCCAAGGACATACCACTGCTCGACGGCTGGCAGATCACTCCCTACTACCAGCCAGCTAGGGAGGTGGGAGGAGACTTCTACGATTTCTTCGAACTAGAAGACGGCCGGGTAGGAGTAGCCGTGGGCGATGCTACAGGTAAAGGCATGCCGGCGGCTTTAGCGGGGAGCGCAACCAGTAGCATGCTCAGGGCAGTAGCCCAAGCGTTTGATTCCTCTTCACCGGGCGAGGTGCTCGAGCGGGTCAACGAGACGTTAGTGGCACGCATCCCACCCAACATGTTTGTCACCTGCTTCTACGCCATCCTCCATCCTAAGAGCGCTAGCTTGAGCTACGCTAACGCAGGACACGACTTGCCCTACCTACACCGTAACGGTGAAGCCGAGGAGCTGAGGGCCAGGGGAATGCCCCTTGGACTTATGCCTGGGATGGGCTATGAGGAGAAGGAGATAGAACTCGATGCTGGGGACGGCATCTTCTTCTACAGTGATGGTCTGGTAGAGGCCCACGATCCTCAAGGCGAGATGTTCGGCTTCCCTAGGCTTCGTGCGCTCATCGCCGAGCACGGTGAAGGGAGAGCGCTGGGAGATTTCCTGATGGAGGAGCTCTACTCCTTTGTTGGGGAGGGCTGGGAGCAAGAGGACGACATCACCCTCCTTACCCTGGAGCGTTCCGCCACCCGAAGCTGAACTTCCTAGAACTCCGTAGAAGCGAAGTTCGCAGAACACCTGTTGCAAGCACTCGGGTGGATAGAGGCATAATGTAAGTGCCCGTAAGGAGAGCGGCAAAAGGTGGTGGTCGCTATGTTTGCCCGTGTGAGCGAGTGGTCCGTGCCCCCAGAGCGCCAAGATGAGGCCCTCCGCGCAGCCAAAGAGCACATCGTCCCGTCGCTCAGGATGCAGAGTGGTTACCTTGGCGACTGGCTCTTTGGCGACAGGGAGAACGGCAGGATGCTCACGGTGACCCTGTGGGAGAGCGAGGAGGCTATGCACGCCACCGACGAGCATGCACACTGGTATAGGACATTCGGAGTCCAAGACGCCGGCGGCAGGGTCGAATCTACGCGGTTTTTCGAGGTGCTGCGCTCCGAGAACGTGACCGCCCCGCCGACGGTCTGAAAGCTGTTCGCCCGGGTGTGTGGGTAGCAATAATACTCCGAGGCGCCTTCGCCCCCTCCCCGACGGCCCCTGACCGTCTGGACCGGGGCTATGCGAACTTCGGGGAACGCGCAGAAGCGGAAGTCGGGGCACCGCGCCGCGCGGTACCATCACCCCACCGATCAACCAAGAAGACGAGGAGGCGAAGGACCGTGGATTTCTTGAGGAAGCGCCTGCCCTCCCAGGTGGGTAGGTACCTGCAGGGCGTGCAGTTCCCCGCCCGCAAGGAGGAGCTGCTCGGCAGGCTCGAGCGCAACGGTGTGCCAGGCCCGCTCATCGGTCAGCTGCGCAAGAGGCTGCCGGAAGGCGAATACCGCGGCCCCCAGGACGTCTTGTCTGCCCTCAGACGGGGGCGTTAGCTGGTCGCCGTCGTCTGCTGCGTCCGGCGCGCGCTTTCCACGAGCGAACTTCGGAGAACTCCGTAAATCGGAAGTCCAACTTCGGAGAATTCACCTTCCACGCACTACGGTGAATAGGCTTCGGAGGACCCCAAAACGGCAGGCAGTTTCACTAAGAACTTCGGTGAAAGTGTAGCCTTCGAGTGCCCAACTGCTCCTCCAACTGCTCCTGCCAGCCTTGCGCGTCGATGGTCACCCAACTTTCAGCGATCTTGTTTTCGGCGATTCGGAACAGACGCATCCCGCTAAACGTCACTTCTCTACCGGTCGGTGCGAAACCCATGAACTCACCGTGGTGGGTACCGCGACTCGTCCAAAGTACTGCCACCATGTCTCCTTCGGCCACTATCTTCTCTACAGTATTCTGGATGTCTGGAAAGGCGGTGCGGTAAATGCTGACGTACTCCTTCAGCTCTTCGATACCACGCTCATGCTCGTGGGTCAGGTGCTCGACGAACTCAGCGCTAAGTATCTCGTCTGCCGCATGGAGATCTACTCTGTTCCACAGGTCCTCGAACTAGCGACGTGCGAGCGTCTTGTTTTGTTGGGATGTCTGTTCGGACATCTCTTCCTCTTTTTTGTTAGTCGTCGCCCACCTGATGCTAGTGCACAGAGTAGCGCATGGCGGGGGCTGGGAACTTTTTACTGTCGGCGAACTTCGGAGAATTCTTCTTCTAAGCACTCCGGTGAATAAGCCTGTCCATACTTTTGCCGCCCACTCCTCACAGCTAGTAGCTACGAAAATCATTCGTTTGGGGGATGCGCTGGCTGCCTATGGCTGCTACCTTTTCAGGGCTCGGGAAAGAAAGGATAAGATTGTTGGGACAATCGCCGAGCTCCGAAAAGGCACACTTGGCTGCCGATTCTGAGAACATTCTGAGAGAGGTCGGTGCAAGCGACCGGCTGCCGTACGAACAAGGAGGTTGTGCCTATGAGGCACCACAACGGAGTCCCCGCAAACCGCCGGCCCCTGGCGGCGCTGTTCACGATAATCGTGGTCTTCTTTATCTCTTGGTTGGTAATGCTCTGGACCACGGCTTGTGGATCGGGCGTCGGTACGCAGAGCACTAGCCACAGCGCACAGAACGGCTCTGAACGCACACAAGCCGAGCCGCTAACGGGAAGTGCAGAGGACTTTGAGCGTGCTCGATTCGATGATCCCACGCACATCGACAATAGGTGGCTACCCCTGACGCCGGGGACGCAGTTCGTCTACGAGGGGTCCGCAATCGTGGACGAGGGGGATCGCCAACCGCGTCGCGTTGTGACCACCGTCACCGACCTGAGCAAGGTGATCGACGGCGTGCGGACCCTGGTCATCTCGGAGAGGGATTACACCGCAGGACAACTGAGCGAGCCAGAGCTCGCCTTCTTTGCCCAGGACAACTCCGGGAACGTGTGGCTGGTCGG
>DATDKO010000143.1:0-8310 GCA_036519935.1 Rubrobacter sp.
GGCCATGATACCGCTGTTAGTGAGGCCCGTCTCCCGCCACATCCTGGCGCCCTCGTCGAGCCTATTGAGCATGTAGGTGCCGTAGCGGTTCCAGCACTCTAGCGTGAGGCCGACCCCCAGGGAAGCAGCGTACTCGCCGGTTGACCTCACTCCCTCGACAGCCCACTTCCACTCGTCATGCGGATCGGCGATGGGTTGGACGCGAGAGTACGCGGTCGGGGCGACGATGAAGAGCGGGGCTCCGAGCTCGGCGGCGAACCCGGAGACCTCGCGCAAATAAGCCAGGGCAGCGTTTCGAACTTCCTCGTCGGGGTGGGAGAGGTCACGTTCTGCGGTGAAGCTAGGGCACACGGAACCGACCACGAGCCCAGCGTCTTCGGCGAGCTTCTTTATGCGCTTCGGGTCATGCGTCTCCGGCTCTCCTTCGACCTCGACGGCGTCGTATCCGAGGCGGGCGAGGCGGTCGATGGACCTGGCGATGTCTTCGCCCTGGAAGCCGATGACGTTGTATGAATAGCGGAACTCCTGCGTCATCCCTTGAGGCCACCCGCTGTCAGCCCGCTTATAAACCGACGCTGCAGGAAGAGGAAAAGGACGACGATGGGCAGGATTATGTAGATGGCGGCGGCGCTCGTGAGCCCCCAGTTCTGGCTGTAGGTGCTCTGGAAAGCCAGGAAGCTCGTCGTTACGGGTTTGAGGTTTTTGTCCTGGATGAAGGTGATGGCGAAGAAGAACTCGTTCCACGCATAGACCCCCGTGACGAGCGCGACGGTCAGGAGGCCTGGCCAGCTCAGGGGCAGCACCACGCGGAGCATGACCTGCAGCTCGTTTGCGCCGTCTATGCGGGCTGCGTCCTCGAAGTCGCGTGGAAGTCCGACGAGGTAGGAGCGCAACAACAGGGTCGCCAGAGGCGAGAAGATGGCCCAGTAGATCACGATCAGGCCGAACCGACTGTTCGTCAGGTGCAGGATACTCCACAGGAAGAACAGCGGGACCAGGAAGAGCTGGAACGGAACTGCACTGGCCACGAACAGGTAGAGCAAGACCGCGTCGGTTCCAGGCAAGTCCAGCCGCGCCATCGCATAGGCGCTCGTCCCGGCGATGATACACACACCGACGACGGTTCCGACGGTCAGGATGGTACTGTTCACCATGGTGGTCGAGAAGTCGCCCTGGGTCCACGCCGCCGGGAAATTCTCGAAGACGGGAGAGAGTGGCAGACCAAGGGGGTTGCGTCCTATCTCGGCGCTGGACTTGAGCGAGTTAAAAACGACAATGACCAGCGGCCCGAGGGCGAAGAGCGCCAGGAGGACTAGGATCACGTAGTAGGGTATCTTGGACGGCTCGCGCCTCTGACGGCCCCCCGAGAAGATGCTCAAACCTCCCACCCCCTTCTGCGCAAGATGATGAAGATCAGCACGATCAGTCCGCTCACGAAGCTCAGAGCAAGCCCCATGGCCGCGGCATACCCAGCCTCGAAACGCTCGAAGGCTTCTTTCCACATCAAGGTGCCTACGACCTCGCTCGCGCCGGCCGGTCCGCCGCGGGTGATGATGTACACGTAGTCGAAGACCAGCAGCGAGTTGATGATCGACAGCAGTACGACGAACACGAACGTCGGCCTTATCCCTGGTAACGTCACGTTCCAGAACTGCTGCCAGCGGCCAGCGCCGTCTATCCTGGCGGCCTCGTAGAGCTCATGGTCCACGGACTGCAGGGCGCTCAAGAACAGAAGGAGAATGAACCCCCACCAGACCCAGATATTGACGAAAGCGATCGAAGGAAGCGCGAGACGCTCACTTCCGAAGAAAGAGACCCCTTTGAGAAACGGGATGCCGATGGACGCCAGCGCCGATCCGATGCCCCTTTCCGGGTCGAGGATGTTCTTCCAGATCGCCGCGTTCACGACGCTAGCCACGACGTAGGGCACGAAGTAGGCAATCCTGAAGAACATCTGGAATCGCTTTATCTGAGAGAGCAGGAATGCCCCGAGCAGGCCAATGAATATGGGGACGGTGAGGAAGAGGATGGTCCAGATCACGTTGTGCCACATGGCCATCCAGAAATCCGTGTCGGCGAGCAGGTCCCTGTAGTTCTGGAGACCCACGAATTCTGCCGGCCCGATCCCGGCCCAATCCGTGAGGGAGTAGTAGATCGTGGCGACAGACGGCCCCAGGATGACGAGCACGTTGATGACCAGCAGTGGGACCATGAAGAGCCAGGCTGTTAGCAGCCGCCTCAGCCTGGGTCCGCTCGCTCCGGCCTGCTTTACGGGACCCCCTGCATCCTCCACCGTGGTCCGGTCTGCCTCCACTAGGAGCTCCCCGGCTTGATGATCTTGGGTACAACTCCCTCCTTGAGTTCCTTCGTGAAGGTATCGTCGAGGCCGGAGCAGAACTCGGCCGGCGTGATGTCACCCGTGAGGACCTTCTGCATCTCCTCCTGTATGTAGAGGTCAGACTTGGAAGGCCAGAAGGTCCATGCGGTGTAGCCGAAGTTGCCCTTGTCCGTGGCCTGGCTCAGGGAGACGAGTTGCCTCCTCACTCGGCTGTCCATGCTCGCGGGGAAGTCCGACGTACTGAAAGGCAGGGGGGCGTTGAACTGGGCGGGTACGTCGGCCATCCACTTGGCAGACCGCTGCTTATTCGCGACTAGGTAGTCGATAAAGGCGGCGGCGCCTTCGGCGTCTTGGGCAGCACGGCTGACCGAGAGGGTGGACCCGATGCCCAGCTCGTAGAGCTCGGCGGGTATCCCGCTCTTCAAGGGAGGCAACGGCGCCCAGTCCCAAGAGTCGCCGGAATCCTTGAAGAAATCGTCTATATCCGCAAGGAACCAGGAGCCCTCCATGTTCATTGCTGCTTTGCCATCGCCCAGCTCGGCGTGGAGGGCATCGAAACCGTTGGAGAAGAACTTCTCGCGGCTCCCACCGAACCAGCCTTTCTGGACATAGTTGTTGAAGAGATCTATTGCGTCTACGAATACAGGATCGGAGAAGGGTATCTCACCGGTCAGCGCCTGATAGAGCGCATCCGGCCCCGAGTAATGATTCCAGAAGACGGTCGGGAACCATTCGATCGCCGCAGGGTCATCGCCGATGCCGGCAGCGAACGGCGTGATGCCCTGGCCCTGCAGTTCTGCGGCCATCGACTCGAGCTCATCACGGTTCTTGGGTGGTTGCATGCCCTTGTCCTCTAACAGGGTCTTGTTGTAGTAGAGGAGCATCGTCTGCAGCTGGTATGGGATCGCATACAGCTTGTTTTCGTAGCGCCCAACGTCGAACGCCCAGCCGAGCACCTTGTCCTCCCACTTGTACTGATCCGAGTACTCGTCCAGCTCCGCTAAGAGGTTTGCGTCTGTGTACTCCTGGGCGTATGCCGGACCCGGCGTCATGATGATGTCAGGCCCCTGACGACCCTGCAGCGCCGTGCGGATCAGACGGTCCATCTGCTCGGGATCCTGGAACGTGACCTTGAGGTCAGTTTCTTTGTTCGCCTTCTCGAACGGCTTCTCTATGTTCTTCTTGAAGTAGGCCTGCGGCCCCGATCCCGTGAGGTTGCTCCAGTAGGTGACTTGACCGCTGCCGCTCCCGCCTCCGCAACCGGCGAGCAGCGGAGCGGCCAGCCCGGCCCCGAGGGCCACCTTGCCCCCCATTGCGAGAAACTGCCTACGCGATATCTCTGTGTACATTCCTGACTACCTTTCGGACGATGACACGAAAAGTGACGACCGGGATGACACCCTCTATTCTGATACGAGGAGACACAGGTCGCTTGACAGCGACGTTGTTCTTTTTCATCCCCTTAATGCACGCCATCGTGATAGCGTTTCCTCTGCTCCCACCTAGTTCGTCTGGCATATTAGGCCATG
This sequence comes from Rubrobacter sp., assembly GCA_036519935.1. GTDB lineage: Bacteria > Actinomycetota > Rubrobacteria > Rubrobacterales > Rubrobacteraceae > Rubrobacter_D. Next base: position 3,868 of record DATDKO010000143.1, read on the forward strand.
TGAGCGCTTGGATCATTGCTTACACGCACTAGCTTGTTGTAAAAAACGCTTACCGAACGGCCTGAAATCTGAGCCAGAGAAAGGATGCCGGCTATGCGGGAACCGATAGTTCCGTACGTTCGCGACGCGAGTTTTCCCGTAAGGACCGCGTGGTACACGGCTCCGAGGCGGCTCCTGGATTACCTGTTGATGTACGTACAGGAGGGAGAGATGATCGCACGCGTCGAAGGGCGCGGGCACAGGTTTCGGGCGGGAGACTTCTGCCTGATACAACCGGGCGAGCTGCACACCCTAGAGGGACCGGCCTACACCATTACCCCTTACGTACACCTCGACGTCTTCTACAACCCGGCGCGGGAGCGCAGCTTCGTCGTCCGCTCCGGGATGGTGGACGTCTCTGGTCTCGATGAGTTCATTCAGCCTCGGCTGCATGAGGCGACAGGGGTCAGGGTTCCGACCAAGTTCGTCCCGCTGAGTCCCGCACAGTTCAGGGACACTCTGCTAAAGACCATAGGCATCTGGCAGCGCAGGGACTTATTGGGCCAGCTCGAGTCCCACTACCTCGCTACAGGCCTCGTCCTTTCGGTGCTACAGAGCTACTCCCATGGTAGTTCGGACTCCCCGGATCAGCCTGAGTTCCTGAATTGGATCACCTCGTTCATGTCGCTGCATCTCTCCGAGCCCCTGTCCGTCTCCGACATGGCCGCGCGGGCGGGGCTCTCAGCTTCGCGGTTCTCGCAGGTCTTCCGCAACCGCTTTGGCAGGCCGCCACATCAGTTCCTGTTGCACCTGCGGGTACAACGCGCCCAGGACCTGCTCCACCACACTAGCCTGACGATGCGGGAGATATCGGGCCAGTGCGGATTTTCGGACGTCCACCACTTCGCCAAGACGTTCAAGAGGCTCTCTGGCCAGACCCCGGGTTCCTACCGCCACACGAATCAGCCGCCACGCTGAGCGGCAAACCACACCATAATCGTCGAGGCGCGGACCGACAGCGAGCCCTCTCAGACTCCACTACGCAACCGCCGCGCCAGCTCGCTTAGGGAGGCCCGGTCGACCTTCATACCTCCTCGTGCTCTCTCGGGCCACGGGTGGAAGGAGATGGGGATCTTGAATCGCGGCAAGAGCGGCTCAAGCTCCTGCGCCAGTACTTCCGGCTCCCTGCCTGTCGCCCGGACGAAGGCGACGGGCCTTGCCCCGAACTCCTCGTCGGGCACGGGCACAACCACAGCCTCGTCGACCCTCTCCACCCGGCAGAGGGCCTCCTCTATCTCCTCGGGCTGGACGTTCTCGCCGCCCGAGATAAAGAGGTTGTCCATGCGTCCTCCGACCCGCAGGTAGCCGTCCTCGTCGATCTCGCCGAGGTCTCTGGTATGGAACCAGCCGCCCGCGTCCAGAGAACGGTCTGACTCCTCGCCCTCGACGTAGCCCGCGAAGAGCGTCTCACCCCGAACCAGGATCTCTCCGCTTTCGGAGATGGAGATCTCGCGGTTGGGCAAGACACGGCCAGCAGTGCGCAACTCCTCGAGTGAGGCATCTGGCGGAGTGGTTGTTACCTGCGAGGTCATTTCCGTGAGGCCGTAGCTGGTGTAGAGCGGTAGTCCGCGAGCAAGCACCTCATCTACGAGGGAGGGCGGGACAGGACCTCCTCCCATCAGGACGGCCTCCAGCCCACCCAGGTCGACGCTCTCCCGCAGCAGTCTCGAGAGTTGGGTAGAGACGAGCGAGACGTGCGTGGCGCCGAAGCTGGCGATGGACTCGCCGAGTGAAGTCCCAGGCTGTGCAAGCGCGACCGTCGCCCCCGCAAGCAGGCAGCGGAATAGTATGGAAAGCCCCCCGATGTGATACAGCGGCAACGAATGGAGCCACCTGTCGCCAGGCCGGAGCACGATGTTGGCGTTCGAACCGAGTGCGCTGTAGTAGTGGTTGCCGAACGTGTGGAGCGCCGACTTCGGGACGCCGCTGCTCCCTGAGGTGAAGATGATGGTCGCAGGACGCTCGTGCGGAATATCCGCCGGCTCCGCACGTTGCTTGCCTTCTCGGAGCAGAGCTTCAGGCGCTGGCCTGAGCAGGCCGGCGCCTGCCGTTTGCAGGAGTTCTTGGTCTTCGGAGATCAGGGCCGAGCAGGCCGCCCTCTCGAGGAGCCGCGCGACGACTCGTGGTGGGAGGCGGTCGCTGACGGGGCAGGCTACGTGCCCGGCACGGATCAGGGCGAGCACCAACGCCACGTAACGCTCGTCTTTGGGTAAATGGAGCGCCACCCGGCTTCCCGGTTCGAGTCCTCCTAGACGGAGCGCCGCGGCCGAGACCATCCGGTCCAGCTCCTCGTAGGAGGTAATTCCTCGCGCGCCGATGAGGGCGACAGTTTTCGGAGCAGCGAGGGCCGCCGACCGCAATGGACAGAGGAAGGATGTAGCGTCGTCTCTCACGGCACTATGTTAGCCCGGGCGTCAGGGTCTCTGTTGCGAGCTCTTCAACGAAGTAGCGGTCGTGGGAGACGAACACTATCCCGCCAGGGAAATCTACTAGCGCCTCCAGTAGTACGTCCTGAGTCACTATGTCGAGGTAATTGGTTGGCTCGTCGAGGACGAGGAGGTTGTTGTCCCCGAGGATGAGCTCGGCCAGAAGCACTTTGGCACGCTCGCCCGAGCTCAGCTTCGCCACCTTCTTGTTGACGGTCTCCCTCCTGACGCCCATCCTGCCCATGACGGTACGGACAAGGGTCTCGTCGCGCCCGGTCCCGAGGACCGCCTCGAGGGCCGTGACGTCAGGGGGCACGAGGCGGTTGTCCTGGTCGAAGTAGCCGACCTCTGAGGAGGGTGCCAGACGAACATCGCCGCGCAGAGGTGGGACCTCACCGAGCGCGGTACGCAGGAGCGCGGTCTTGCCGCAACCGTTCGGACCGAGCACCGCGAGCCTGTCACCAGACCAGAGATCGAAGGAGAGCTCTCTGGTCAAAGGACGCTCTTTGGAGTAACCAACCACGAGATCCTCGGCGCGCACGAGGCTGCGGCCCTTCGAGGACCCGAACTCTATCTTGATCGCATCCTTCTCGAACGGCTTCTCCGTTCTGGCGTTCTCGACGACCTCCTCCATGCGGCGACGGGCGACGAGCGACCGCTTCATGACCTTCGCAGCCTTGTGGCCGACGAACCCCTTGTCCGCCGCGCCCCGTTTCTTCTTCTCGCCGGCGTCTGACCATCTCTGGTAGTCCTGGGCCTGCCGCTGCAGCTTCTTCGCCAGTTTCCGGTTTTTCTCATACCTGCGCCATCCCTCCTCCTCGGCCTGTTTTAGTTGTTGCCTGAACGCGGTGTAGTCGCCAGAGTAGAGGGTGAGCTTGCCTCGATCGAAGTGGGCAACTTTCCTGGAGACGGCATCGAGGAAGCGCCGGTCGTGGGAGGCCATGACGTAGGCAGTATCCATTCCTGCGAGGTGTCCCTCCAGCCATTCGCGGGCGGGGACGTCGAGGTGGTTGGTTGGCTCGTCGAAGAGGATGAGGTCGTGATCCTCTAGCAACAGCCTCGCGAGCGCGAGCCGCACTCTCTGGCCGGCGGAGAGCTCGGAGACCCTGCGGGCCCAGAACGCCTCGGAGAGGCCAAGCCCCGTCAGAGTAGACTGGGTTCTCGACCTGAACTCGTAGCCGCCCGAGACCTCCAAGCGCTGCTGCGCCTCGCCCAGGTCGGCCAGTAGCTCCGAGGTGCGTTCGCTTTCTCCCGCCTCGCCGAGCTCGGATGCGAGGGTCTCGATGCGTCTCTCGAGTTCGATCAGGGGCCCGAAAGGCTCCAGCGCAACCTCTATGCAGGTAAGTTTCGGGTCCTCCTCCATGCCGGCGAAGTCCTGCTCGAGGTACCCGATACGTACTCCCCTGGCAAGCGAGACCTCGCCCGAATCCGGCGCCAGGCGTCCCTTCAGCATGCGGAACATGCTCGTCTTCCCCGCGCCGTTCTCGCCTACGAGGGAGATCCTATCCCCAGGATAGACGGTGAGGGTGACGTCTTCGAGTACCTTCTTGTCGGGGAACGAGAGCGAGACGTTTCTGAGTTGGGCGAGCACGTAAAGATCCTTTGCAGGACGAGAGGACGAAGGAAACGTATTGCAAAGGAAGCTCGCTACATGCCCGAGAGTATACTCCAGCGCCCTCGACCTCGCACAGTGCAGCTAGAGGCTCTCCAGCCTGCGAACGTCTATCGTGCGCGAGGCGTCCGCCGTCTCCCAGACGTCCACGCCGGGGGCCGGCAGGTTCAGTGGCGTTTCGAGAACATCTTCGAACATCGCCCGGTAGGGGTCCAGCCCAGCAGGAACAGGGCGCTCTCCGAAGCCGGCCGCCAGCGCCACCAAGGCCGCCGTTCCGACGCCGCTCTCGTAAGCCGAACTGATAACTGGCGTCACGCCGAGGTGGAGCGCCCGCCCCACTACCCGCAACGTCCGCGAGATGCCGCC
>DATDKO010000144.1:0-3469 GCA_036519935.1 Rubrobacter sp.
GGGTCCACGGTGTCGGTGTGGGCGTTGAGCAGGATGGAGCGTCCGTTCCCTGTCCCTCTCCTTGTGCCGGCCACGTTAGATCGATTCTCGTAAGAGCTCTGTTCCCCGACGTGATCGCGGTACGGTTCCGTCTCCTCGCGCGTCGCCTCCCACGTATCTACGTCGAGCCCGCGCTCCGAGAAGGCGCGCTCGACGACCGCCCCTACAGCACCCTCTTCACCCGTAAGGGAAGGGACGCGCACAAGCTCCTGCAGCAGGCCCACCGCGTCCTCGCGCCTGGCCTGTACGGCGCCGCGTATGGTCTGTGCGAGTCCGTCTTCGAGCTCTACCATGTGTCGCGTCCTCCCTTCCTGTTCCCGGTAATGCGGCACCGTAGCATGAGGCTCCTTTCCAGGCAACGTCCAGCATGCTTGACCAGATGCCGATGCGTAATTAGTATTGTCGTTTTGGAGCAGGGCTTCGAGAGGGAGGACCCTGTGCAAAGAGATGTCGTACCCAGCTAACTCGCCGGCGGCCGGGTCCGGCCGCAGTCACCCTTTCCACCGCGGCCGGGTTAGACTAGAGGGCAGAAAACAGGAGGGTAGTTCACGGTGACGAGACGGTCGAGGAGCCACCTTCCGGCGGTGCTCGTCCTGGCCTTTGTCGTAGCCATCACGCTGGTCCTCCTGGTCGGCTGCAGTGCGGGGACCGACGAGTCCTTCGAGGGAGCCGCCCCTGGCGAAACCACGGGTCCAGCGGGGATAGTTGGCGGCAAGATCACGGTCGCCTCCAACATCGCCTATCCGCCTTTCGAATCCTCCCCCAAAGTCGGGCCCAGAGGCTTCGATATAGACCTCATGAACGAGATCGGAAAGAGGGCCGGCTTCGAGGTCGAATACGAGAACGTGCGGTTCGACACTATCCTGCGGGGACTGGACACCGACCTCTTCGACGCGGCGATCTCGGCGATGACCATAACCAAAGAGCGCGAGCAGCAGATAGACTTCTCCGATCCTTACTTCAACGCCGACCAGGCGCTCCTGGTCGCGAGCGATTCAGAAGTCCGGTCTATCGATGACCTCGCCGAGGCACCCGTCGGCGTCCAGGCCGGCTCGACGGGCCAGATTAAGGCCGAAGAACTCCTCGACGACGAGCAGATAGGGGAGATCATGCCTTACAGAACCATAGGGGATGCCTTCGCGGCGCTCGAAGGTGGTAAGGTCGAGGGGGTGATCTACGACCTCTCGGCCGCGCAAAGGAAGATCGTAGAGAGCGACGGGGAGATCAGGTTCGTCGAATCCATCTCGACGGGCGAGCAGTACGGGATAGCGTTCCCCAAAGACAGTCCGCTCGTCGATCCCGTCAACCAGGCCCTGGCTGAGATCAAGGACGACGGCACCTATGAGAAGCTCTACAAGAAGTGGATGGGGATGCCTCCCGAGGAGATCCCGTAGAGAGCTTGTCAGCTTCTCCCGTTCCATTCTCGCCCTGCCGCACACGAGGTACCAGCGGCCGTCGGGTTCGACGCTGGCGGCAAGGCCACGGGACGACTTGCTGATAGCGCAGGCGAAGCCGAAGCGTGCTGAGAGCCGGCAAAGCCGGCGTGCTGACTTGCTGACAAGCGCCGGACAGGGCGCGTGCTGAAATGACCGCCATCCTGAGGTCCGTACTCTCTATCTCCGTGGCAACGGTCTTCTCCAGGGCGACGGGGTACGCGAGGTGGATGGCCCAGGCCGCAGCCCTCGGCGCCGGGTACGTGGCTGATGCCTACACGGCCGCTATCCTTTTACCCGGCCTGATCTACGAGCTTTTCATGGGTGGCATACTCTATTCGATCTTCATCCCCGTCCTGGTAGACCGCATTACGAAGGTGGGAGAGGAAGACGCCAGGCGGCTGACGAACGCCCTCTTCACTCTGGTACTGCCGCTAATGATGATACTTTCGGTCGCAGGCATCGTGTTCGCCAGGCCACTGGTGTTGCTCGTTACCGACTGGCAATCGGGACTCTCCCCCGCCGAGGCCGGGCGGACGCTGGATCTCGCCGTGCTGTTCTTCCGTATCTTCAGCCTGCAGATGTTCTTCTACGGCATAAGCACCATCGGCACGGGCGTCTTGCAGGCCCACAGACACTTCTTCCTGCCCACCTTCGCCCCCGTGCTGAACAACCTGATGGTCATAGCCTCGTTCATAGCCTACGCCCTGCTCGTCGACACCGACCAGACCCTGGCCCTCAATGTACTGGCGGTAGGGGTCACGGCTGGAGTCGCGGTCATGGCTCTGGCGCTGGTTCCGACGATGTTGAGCCTCGGATACAGGCCGCGCCCGCAGTTTGGCCACCCCGCTCTGCTCCCCACGGCCAGGCTAGCAGCGCCTATGGTCGTGCTGGTGGCCGCCTCCGTAGCCTTCCAGCTCTTCGGCGCCTACCTGGCCACGGGGTTCGAGGCGCTGGCGGAGCTCAACTACGCATTCACCATCTTCTCGCTCCCCTACGGCGTCTTCGTGGTCGCCATCGCTACCGCGCTCATGCCCGAACTCTCCGAGAATCACTCCCGCAGGGACGCCGACGGTTACCGCGAGACGTTCTCCTTCGGGCTAAGGACGATGATCTTCGTCGTCGTACCATCGGCGGTGGGTATGATCTCGCTCTCCGAGCCTATCGTAGGGTTGCTCTACGAGCGCGGAAATTTCGATGCCGGGGATACGCAGACAGTCTCCGGGTTGCTCGTGGTCTACGCGGCGGGACTGCTCGGCTACTCGGTGTACTTCTTCCTCGTGAGGGCCTTCTATTCGCGGCAGAATACCAAGACCCCGGCCCTGTTGAACGTTGCCATCTTCGTGCTGTACGCGGGCCTAGCCTACGGCCTCTCCCGCGTCTGGGGCGTGGCCGGCGTGGTGCTCGCTCTTTCTATTGCCTACGCCGTGCTCGCCGCTCTCGGCCTTGCAGCGACGCGCCGGGAGATAGGTCAGATAGAGGGCCGGCGCCTCGTTCGCTCTCTGCTCAAGATCCTCGCGGCAGGGACGGTCATGTACGTCGTTGCCAGGACGGGAACCTTAATCCTCGGGGCCGGCTCGGACCTGACAACGCGCCTCTTCGTCCTCGTTACGGTGGGCGGCGCGTCGCTGGCCGTCTACATGGGGGTGGCGTACCTACTGAGGACGGAGGAGCTAGAGTCCGCCATCACCCTACTGCGGCGGCGTTCCGCCGGGAAGATCGCGGGTTAGGACCCTTCCTCGGACTCCCAAACGGCGCTCGAAAGGTTCTTGATCAGGTCCTGCCCCTGGTACACGTCGGCCGTGCCGTGCTTGCTCAGTATCGCTATGACATAGCGGCGGTCGTCATTCTCGACGATCCCCACCTCGTCGTAGACCCTGTAGAGCCAGCCGGCCTTGTTCGCCGCATCCACGCCTGCGGGTAGGCCGGCGTCGAGCCACCAGTCGAGCTTGTCCTCGTGCATGAGGTCGATCATGTACCCGCAGCTCTTCTCGCTC
>DATDKO010000145.1:0-4255 GCA_036519935.1 Rubrobacter sp.
GCTTCTCTGCGGTGATCCTGGTGTTCGCGAGCGCCCCGAAGCCCGTGGTCACTCCGTAGACCGGAAGTGAGCCTTCGATCATGATCTCCACGCGCTCGCGGGAAGCGCTCACGCGCTCGCGCGCCTCCTCACCCATCGCCACACGCGCCCTTTGCCTGGCCACAGCGACGACAGAGGTCGGGTCGAGGTTCTCTACGTAGAGTTCCGCGGCGGTCACCGGACGCTACATGGCCAGGGTCGGTCTGAAGTCGGGGTCTGTGAGCGCCTGACGGTCGGGGCGGAAAGCCTCTATCTGGTAGCGCGTGCGGCCTTCCAACGCTATCTCGCTGAGGATTCTGCCGACGAGGCCGGCGAACTTGAACGCGTGTCCGGCGCCGCAGAAGAAGGCGACCTGGGGTATCTGGGGCACGGTGCCTAGCACGAACTCGCGGTCTGGCGGCATATCGTATAGACAGGTCTTGGTGTACAACTCGGGCCCGAGCGAGCGTGGGATGTAGCGCTGCAAAAAGTCGCGCAGTGTGGCGAGTATGCGTGGATTCGGGTCGAACGTGCGGGTGTCGACGGTCACGACGTCGCCGCCGGTATCCTGGCCGGCTTTGGAGGCTACCGCGCCGTAGATGGGGAGCCCGTAGAACGTGTAGTCAGGGCCGCCGTGCCAGATCCAGACCGGAAACCTGTCAGGCGCGAACTCCCGCAAGTGGGGTGTTTGGAAGTACGTCACCTGCTCTTGGGTGCATGTAATGGGGATCCTGTACCCGAGATGTCCGAGCACCCTGTTGGTCCACGCTCCTGCCGCGACGACGAGCTTTCTGGCGGAGAAGGTCCCGGCCGCCGTCTCGACCTCGACGCTCTCACCAGCCGTACGCACGGCGTACACCGGCGCCTCGTCGAGGACCGTCGCGCCCCTGGCCCTTGCCAGGGCTATGTGTACGGCGTTGGCCTTGCCCGCGTCCACGAAGCCGGCTCCTGGTTGGTAGACGCCTAGCACGCTCTCATCGAGGGTGAATTGCGGGAAACGGTCCATCACCTCGTGTGCGGAGAGTTCCTCGTACGGGATGCCTGCCGCTGCCATCGCACCGGCATAGTGGTTGATGTAAGCGGGCGTGTCCTCCACGGATTCCAGGTCCAGGCCGCCCGTTTCGAAGACCAGTCGTATACCTGACTCGTCCTCGATCTCGGACCAGGCTTGGTAGGTATGGGGCGTCAGGGTGGTGTAGGCCTGATCGTGATAGGAGAGGCGGATGATGCGAGAGTGGTCTTCCGAGCCGCCACTGTCGTGACCGAGATGGAACTGCTCGAGGCCGAGGACCTCAGAGCCGGCCCCGCGGGAAAGCCAGTACACGGCGGCGCTCCCGATGCCGCCGCAACCCACGACGATGTACTCGAACGCCTTCTTTCCTATTCCGTTCATGCCTGCCTCCTGCCCAGGCTCATCTGTAGGGCTTCCCAGTGGGCTCGCCGCCGCCTTACGCGGCCTACTGCTCCTTCATACGGTGCAGCTCGTAGCCGGACTGGGCTATGCCCGTCCTCGTACGCCACTCGCGTTCGTCGGAGGATATCTTGCCGAGGGCCCTTGCCATCTCCCTGACGTGGGCCGCGACCGAGCCGCAGCAGGAGCCTATATAGTTGTAGCCCAGATCGCGGGCTCGTAGTGCGAACTCTCCCATCGTGGCTCGAGGGAGGGTTATCAGCTCCAACTCGTAAGGGAACTCGGGGAGCGAGACGTAGTTGGGCCGCTCGTCTGTCCCGTGGAACGCGACGGGCTGGGCCGCCATGTGGACCGAATCGGGGACGGCTGCGCGCATCTCCTCCATGATGGGGAGCATGTACTCTGGTGAGCGAAAGCAGTTGGCGCCTACGATGTCCACGCCTGCGTCCGCCAGACGCTTGACCTGCTCTCCCGGCGAATAGCCCTCGAAGGAGTTGGGATCGTTGTCAGGGCCCATGGTCACCATCGCGGGGAGCCCTGTGGCCTTGATGGCTTCGGCGGCGATCATGGCCTCGCCGAGCCAGTTGAAGGTCTCCGCGACGACGAAATCCACGCCCTCCCCGGTCATCACGTCGAGCTGGCGGTCGAAGAGCTCTCTGGTGCGGCGGTGGGTCTCTGGGTCTTCGGGCCGGTAGACCCAGGCGCAGCTCAGGTTGCCAGCGACGAGCACCTCTCTCTCGGCCTCGCCTGCCACCCTGCGTGCGATCCTGGTGGCCTCGCGGTTCATGTCGTCAACCCTGCCCTGGAGCCCGACAGTCGCCAGCTTGTCCTCGCTGGCATAGAACGTGAGCGTCTGGAGCACGTCGACGCCAGCGTCGACGAACTCCCTGTGTAGCCCCGCCAGGGCCTCTGGGTTCGTGATGCTGGGTTCAGGCACGAATGGACCGGCCTGTACGTAGCCCCGGCGCTCCAACTCTAGCAAGTAACCGCCATCACCGAGGACGATGCCCTCGGATAACCGCTGCAGAATACCCTCGTTCATGGACGCCCTCCTTCTCTATGTAGGTAGTGTTGCTTTCTGTGCAGCCTAGCAGAGGAACTTCGAACGATGCAATCGGCAGACACTGTGGCGACAGTCTATCATCGCGCCTTAGGAGCGCCCCGACCGAACGGCCTCCCTTACGGCGGGCACGACCTCGCCAGCGAAGACCTCGACCTGCCGCTCGTGGTCGCCGGGGGGCCAGAAGATGAAAGTATCCATACCCTGTTCCAGGGCGAACCCCGTGAGCGTCTCGACCCACCTCGATGGCGGGCCTTCGAGGGGACCTTCGTCTACGGCGCCGATGCTGCCCGAGACGTTGTACGCCCGACGGATCTCCTGTGGCTGCCTTCCTGCACTTTCAGCGCCTTCGTCGATCCTTCGGTTCATCTCAGAGAGCCGCCCCGGCGGCGCGTAGCCGAACGAGGGCACCCAGCCGTCCGCAAGCCTCCCTATGAGGTCGAGCATCTTGGGCCCGTAGGCACCGACCCAGATCCCTATGTCATGGACCGGGTGCGGTCCTGGCCGCATGCCCTTCAAGGAATAGAACTCGCCGTCGAAGCGCAGCGAACGCTCCTCGCTCCAAACCAGTCGCATGACCTTTATTGCTTCTTCGACGGAGCGGACGGCCTCGCCGGGGCTCCTTCGCGGGCCGCCCATGCCGGCCACGGCGTCCCAGAAAGTCCCTGCGCCAAGCCCGATCTCCACCCTCCCTGCCGAGAGCACGTCGAGGCTGGCGGCCGCCTTCGCGAGCATGGCCGGCGGACGAAGCGGGAGGTTGACGACGTCGGGGAAGAAGCGGATGTGTTCGGTCACAGGCACGAGCGTCGAGATGAGCGTCCAGGTATCCAGAAAGCGTCGCTGGTAGGGGTGGTCCTGAATACCCACGAGCTCCAGACCGGCTCTGTCAGCGGCCTTCGCGACGCGCGCCGCCAAGTCAGGCGGGTCTGCGAGCGGTTCCACGCTCACGCCAAACTCGAGTTCTCTGCCGTAGTCGCTCACGTCGTCTCCTTTGCGGTGGTGCTCCTCAGCCCCAGCGTCGCCACCAGTGAGATGAGTAGAGTCAGGGCTAGGACCAGGAAAGCGTCAGAGAACGCGGCTGTGTCGAGCGCGTAGAGCGGGTTGAGCGCCCCTGCATCAGCCTCCTTGCGAGACGCCAGGAACGCCCCGATCACGGCCGGTCCCGTCCCGCCGCCGAGGAAGAACGCGCCGTTGAAGATCCCCAGTCCAGCGCCCAGCTCGTCGGGTCCAAGGGCGGAGGCGGCGGCGTTGACGTTAGGGGAGTTGGCGAGGGCGAACCCGGCGCCGACGCCGAGCATGCCGAGCGAGACGACCACGGGCGTAGCCCCGGCCCCGAAAGTGGAGATCGAGAGCACAGAGAGCAGCATAGTCAGCAGCCCGGCGAATATGAGCGGGCGCACCCCCATTCTGTCCGACCACCGTCCCGCCAGCGGCGAGATGATTGCGAGCGCCACGGCGCCCGGCGTGAGCACTAGCCCGGCCTGCCCAGGCGAGAGCCCGTTGGCCTCGGAGACGAGCAGTGGCACGAAGACGAGCGACGACACGTTGGCGAGCATGCAGAAGTACCCGACGACCACGGCGGCCATGTACGCCCTGTTCTCGAAGAGATGGGGGGAGACGAAAGGCTCGGCGGCGCTGTTGGGGCGCTGGCGGGCTGGCACTATTTGTTCGTCGGGACCCTCATTTTGACGGGCGCCCTGATCCCGGCCGCGCTCTATGTCCTACCTGACGACAGCCCGGAGGAGGCGCGCGGCTTCGACCTGCCT
>DATDKO010000146.1:0-16232 GCA_036519935.1 Rubrobacter sp.
GAGGGAATCTCCCGCGAGGGAAGCCTGCTCGAGGTCGGCATCGAGCACGATGTGGTCCAGAAGAGCGGTGCCTGGTTTGCATACGGCGATGAACGCCTGGGGCAGGGTCGGGAGAACGCCAAGCAGTTCCTCAAGGAGAACAACGAGGTCCGCGAGCGCATTCTCGAGGAGGTCTACGAGAAGCTCGGCTTGAGTAGGCAGGGGGCGGAATCGGTGGCGGAGCTAGGAGTATCACAGGTGGAACCGGGGAGCGACAGCCAGCGCCTGGAGGAGCCGGCCGAGCAGGTGGTCTAGGCGCCCTCGTTGAGGGCCTGCTCCGCAACCAAAAGGAGTTTAAGGCCCGGGCTTCCTGAGCACTCCTCTACCGCTCCAAACGACTCCTAGGTTCTCATCCGCGGCCCCCTCGTCTTGCTCGTAGCCACGAAGGGCGGGACCCGTCGCCGTCAGGATACCGCGTCGGACCCGAGCGGTCGGTGGCAGGTGGAGGTCAGCTCGTGTAGGGTTGCAGGCGGAGATGGGACCCTTGCGAAAGTCGATGTCGGTTCGCCTCGAAGATGGCGTCCACGCGCGCCTGCGCCGCCAAAGCCTCCGAAGTGGTGTTCCTACCAGCGCCCTGGTCCGGGCCCTCGTCCACCGCTGGCTCGACGAGCAGGACGAGGTGGGGGAGGCAACCACCGGGCCGCCGGACCCAGAACGGGAGCGGCAGCCGGGGCTCTTCGGCGAGGAAGGAGGGCTTTGAGATCCCAGGGGTTCGTTGCTCGTCCTTAGATTCCCCTCTTGGATCCTTTGATCAAGATTCCTGATGACTTCTTCTTACCTTCAGCAAGCCTCACAACACTCGCTTATTATTGTGGCCATGTCTACCGACGGACCAAACGAGGCGCTCCGATGGCTCAAGGAGCGGCTAGCAACGATAAGCGACGTGAATACCGCGAGGAATGCCCTGCACTGGGACAGACAGGCGTACATGCCTGAGGGCGGCGTCGCCGGCCGCGCCGAACAGTTGGCGACCCTGAGCCGCCTCGTCCACGAGATGCTCGTCTCTAGAGAGACCGCTGAGCTAATGGCTGCGCTGGAGGAGCCGGAGCCGGGCTCCAAAGACTTTGCCTTCGTCAGGCTGGCTCGGCGCGCGTACGAACGAACTGCAAAGCTACCCAACCGCCTGGTCGAAGAGCTCGCACGCGCAACAGCTCTCGCCCAACCGGCCTGGGAACAGGCTCGGGCAAGGTCCGACCTAGAGATCTCGCTCGTCGAAGAGAATCTAGCGGTCTCTGAGCTCCCAGCAGCCTGGAATGCCAAGATGGAAGAGTACCTAGGCGTAACACCCGAGGACGAGACCAATGGTGTGCTACAGGACGTGCACTGGGCCGCCGGGCTCCTCGGCTACTTCCCGACCTACACCATCGGCAACATCCTCGCCGCGCAGTTATTCGAAGAAGCGCTGAAGGCCCATCCAGAGATACCTCAGGAGATGGGCGACGGCGAGTTCGGGACGCTGCGGGGGTGGCTGTGGGAGAATATCCACCGTCACGGCAGTAGGTACGAGCCCGACGAGCTGATCGAGAGGGCCACCGGCCGCTCGCTGGAGACGGCCCCTTACTTGCGCTACCTGAAGAACAAGTTCGGCGAGCTGTACGGGCTGAGTTCGGAGTAGATGTAGTCCACCAGTCACAACACAACGGTGGTTGCTTTCTCCAGAAGTACGGAGTCTGGAGTAATGGTGAGGTTGGCTCATCCGCTGACCATTTGATCTGGGCTATGGATGGTCCTCGTTCTACACCTTTAAACCACGCAACACTCTCTAGTGCACCACTACTGCCGACACCGATAGCGCTGAATGGGGGGGTTGCCGTAGCCGTCGGGCTCTGCGCGTGACGTAGTTTCTTCCGGGTCGCGGGTACCTACCGTCACCTCGTGTCCCATGTCGTCCAGCCGGGCGGCTATCGTCTTGCCAACCACACCGGTGCCGAGGATGGCGAATCTCACGTTCGTCTCCCTTCCACGTTCCTTATCCGGGGACATCTTAGCGGGTCGACGGTGCCATCGTAGAGGTTTCGGTGGGAGACGAGGCGTGGAGAACGTGCGTGAGGGTACCGACGTACCCGCAATCGGATCTCGGAATGAGCCTTTGTCTATTTCAGGGAGAGCTCACCTGACCTCTCTGGTTTGCTATATCACGCTGGCGCATCGCCTCCCGTGATGTAATGACGGCGCTCAGCCATGCGCCCCCCGCGGCAAACCCGCCGACCACGTCACTGACGTAGTGCGCGCCCAGATACTCGCTGCTGAACCCGATCATGGCCACCACCACAGCCGCTCCACATACCGAAACAACGCGCATCCTCTGATTTCTTAAAGTGAGCACGGCGAAGTAGGCTAGCATCCCATACACAACCAGGGACTCCATCGCCTGTCCGCTGGGAAAGCTGTAGGAGGTCTCGACCACGAGCGGTTGCTCGAAGGAGGGTCGTGGCCGGGCGAATAGGTCTTTGAGCAGTAGGTTTAGTGCTTCGCCACCGAGCACCGCGACCAGCCATGCGACCAACGTCAACCAGCTCCTCCTCACGAGGAGCGCCACAGCGACCAGCACGCCCACGAGAGCGAGGGCTACCAAGGAGCCCGAGAAGCCAACAATGCGGAAGAATACGGTCAAGCTCGACGCCTCGGAGGCGTAGGTGTGCAGGGCGTCGGCTGTCGGCGCACCAACGGACCCCCGGTAAGACAAGCCGATGCTCGTCGGCAGGGACCCCTTCGACGCCGAGGTGCTTTGAGAGGAACTGTACAACCGCACGCGGTCCTTCGGGGGCGGCGCGGCGGTCAACGCCCTGAGCGGCGTAGACATAGCCCTCTGGGACGCCGTAGGGCGGTCCCTCTCCCTACCCGTCCACAAGCTGCTCGGAGGAGGGTTCCGCTCCGAGCTCACCCCGTACGCGACAGGGTTCTACCGCAGGGAAGGGGAGGACCCCACCGAGGCCGGCGTTCGTGAGGCGAAGCGGCACCTCTGCGAAGGTTTCCAGGCCGTGAAGCTCAAGGTGGGCTTCGGGGTGGACGTGGACATCGAGTACGTCGGCGCCATACGCGAGGCAGTCGGGCCGGGGGTGCGCATCATGATGGACGCCAACTGCGCCTACGACGCCCCGGCGACGCGCAGAATCCTCCTGGGATGCCGCGACGCTGGGGTCCACTTCTTCGAGGAACCCCTGGCGCCCGAGGTCCTAGAGGGGTACAAGGCCCTGAGACACATCACCGACACCCACCTCGCCGCTGGGGAGAACCTGTTTGGGAAGACGGGCTTTCGGCGTTGGATCTCCGAGGGTGCCCTCGACATTCTCCAGCCCGACCTCTGCTCCTCCGGTGGGTTCACCGAATGCAAGAAGATAGCGGCCATCGCCCAAGCGTGGAACACCGCCGTCGTCCCGCACGTGTGGGGCACGGGCATAGGGCTCGCCGCCTCCCTGCAGTTCATGGCAACCTTGCCCCCGCCGCCGCTGTCGATGAACCCGGAGGAGCCGATGCTCGAGTACGACACCTCCTCGCACCCCTTCCGCCAGGATCTTATAGGCGGCGGAGTGCGCATGTCGAACGGCAAGGTGAGGGTCCCGCAAAACCCCGGCATCGGCGTCGAGGTAGACCGCGACACGCTCTAACGCTATGGTCGACGGGTATCCTAGTCCTGGCCACAGGTTTGGACGAGGGCCCGGAGCGGCAGCCGCTAGCGTTATCATCCGGGGGGATCTCTGCCGGTCCTTAGGCTTCGACAGCTTGGCGACGCGCCGGTCGCCCGTGAAGCGGATGAGGGTTCCCGTTCACGAGAAGCCAGAGGAGCGCATAGGGTCGCATGGCTCCCCATATCTGGTCCTCCTCGCCGCTGATGTTCGACCGCCGGATTTACTGCAACCGGGCCGGTACGGAGCGGTACGCAACGGACACGCGACTGGCTCCGGCACGCCGAAAACCGCCTAGACTAGGGCGAATCCCGGAAGCAGTGAGACGGGTCAGAACGCGCGGGAGCAAACTCGTAGCTGGAGCAGGAAAGCGGTTCGAGTCCGCTCGTCGGCTCACTATTTAAGCTCATTTTCAGGAAATACGTTAGTAGACCAAGAGGGTTGGATTTACTTATGGGGTTCTTAACGACAGTTTGACGACAACCCAGCCTGAGAAGCGATTGATCGAGGCGCCGCCCGCCAGGGGATGCGGGTGGTCCCAAAGCCACGAGGGTGTTTGAGAGTCGTCGTTTCAGCTGAGTGGTACGAGCGCGAGCGCCCGTACCGGGCTGCCGGTACCGCTGCTGAGCTTCAGCGGCGCCACCACGAACAGCGCACCGGTCGGCGGCAGCGATGCAAGGTTTGCGAGTTGCGTAACGCCGTACTTTCCCGCACCGAGGAGGTAGTGGTGGAGCGGGAAAGGCGGATCAAAGCCAGCGGCCGCACCAGCGTCGATGCCGACGGTCTCCACACCAACGCCGACGATCGGGCTCTCCTCGGCGAGCCAGCGGGAGCACTCGGCGTCGAAGCCGGGGTTGGACCCATAATTGAGGAAGAGCTCCTCGTCGTGAGCGCGAGCGTCCCAGCCCGTGCGGAAGAGCAGCCAGCCACCCTCAGGCAATGGCCCGTGCTCGGCCTCGAAGGCGCGCACATCCTCGACGGTCAGCAGATAGTCGGGATTTCTTCCAGACTCGACGGATTTGTCGATCACGACCGCGGGCGCCACGAGGTGGTGGGGTGGTACCTGCGATACGTCCCGGCCTTCGCGGCCGGTGATCCAGTGTATGGGTGCGTCGAAGTGAGTGCCGACGTGCTCGCCGATCTCGAGCCAGTACCAAGCCCAGGCGGGGCCGCGCTCGTCGTAGCGGCTGATCTCATGCCGCTTCAGCCCTGGCGTGTCAACGAACTGCTCCGGGAGTCGAATAACCGGCGTGCGCTCGTTCAAGGGCTGGGTCAGGTCCACAATTTCGACGGCACCGCTGGCCAGCGCCTCGACGAGCGCTCCGATGGGGGACATTGTGGGCTCTCCTCTCATCCTGGCTCCTTCACTTTCGTCGTGTACTTCTTGCGCCGTCGCCTCCTTAGTGAGCGCGGAACGCCTCCTCGAGCCACTCGGCCCGTACCTCGGGATTGACCTTCGCGTCGACCACGAGTGGCCCATCGCGCCGTTCCAGCCAGTCTTCGACCGGCGCGAGGTCGCCCTCCTTGCGAACCGCGACACCCTCAGCCCCTGCCGCACGCGCGAGCGCAGCGAAGTCCGTATCCGGGAAGCGAGCGATGTTCACGGGCTGACCCTTCGGCCCGAAGTGGTGCACCTCCGCCCCGTAGGCCGCGTCGTTGTAGACCACGACGACCATCGG
Source organism: Rubrobacter sp. (assembly GCA_036519935.1). Taxonomy (GTDB): domain Bacteria; phylum Actinomycetota; class Rubrobacteria; order Rubrobacterales; family Rubrobacteraceae; genus Rubrobacter_D. The sequence goes on from DATDKO010000146.1 coordinate 5,345, forward strand.
CAGGCGGTAGCGCGCGGCCGTCTCCAGCTCGCCCAAAGACATAAGAGCGCCGCCGTCGCCTACCGCCGCTACGCAGAGTCGATCCGGTCGCGCCACCGCGGCTCCAATACCGCTAGCCAGGCCCAGACCCACTGACTGGAACGCGTTCGGGAACACGAAGCCCTTGTGGTCGGGCACAGAGAGGTACATGGATGGGTAGCCGAGGAAGTGCCCGGAGTCCGTCGCGACGGTGCGCTCCGTAGGCAGCATGTCGTCGAGCGCTATGCTGAGGGTACGTGGATCGACGTGCTCGGCGGTACCCTGGTCCTCGTAGGGCTCGTCGCGCGAGCGCCCCCGGGCGATCTCACCCGCGAGGGCCTCGTCGTGAAAGCCCTCCTTATCTATGCCCCGGCGCTCGAGCTCGTCCGCGACGGCCCGGGCGGTCGCGGTCGCGTCGCCGACTACGCCGACGTCTACGCGGTGGAGTGCCCCAATCATCTCCCCATCCAGGTCCACCTGCGCTACGCGTGCCTCGGGCGAGAAGAGCCTGCCGTGGCGCATGGTCCAGTGGTTCAGCGACGCGCCGAAGGCGAGTACGGCGTCCGCCTGCGCGAGCAGTTTCAGGGCGAGCGACGAGGAGAAGCCGCCGGCGATCCCGACGCCGTACGGGTGATCGGCGAAGAGCCCGTGCCCCATCGCGCTCGTCGCCAGTATCGCCCCCACCCGGTCGGCCAGCGCCTCGAGCGCCTCGCGAGCCCCGGACATCGCCGCCCCGCGGCCCGCGACTATCAAAGGGTAGTTCGCCCCTTCGAGCAGGTCCGCCACCTCAACGACAGAGCGGTCCGACGGACGCGGAGGCTCGAGCGCCGGCCAGTCGGGGACGGCGCTCGAGCCTCCGTCGCAGGACGCTTCCACGAGGTTTATCGGTATGTTGAGCACGACGGGGCGTCGCTCGATTCGGGCCCGGCGCAGCGCCCGCGCGGTGTCGGCGACAGCAGTTTCGGGCCCTCGGACGCGCTCCCTAACAGCGCCCACGGTCTCGGCCAGGATCCCCTGTTCTATCTTGAAGTTGGACCAGAGGGTGCTTGGGGGCATGTCTGCAGCGAGGACGAGCAGCGGGGTGCGGCACTTGGCGGCCTCTGTGAGGCCGGTGAGGGTGTTGGTGAAGCCCGGGCCCTGGTGAACGCTCGCGACGGCGATCTTGCCGCTGGCGCGGGCGTAGCCATCGGCCATCGCGACCGCGCCGCACTCGTGGCGGGAGGAGTAGAACGCCACACCCGCCGCGTGTAGGGCGTTGAGGACGGAGAAGTTGCCGCTGCCGGCGAGACCGAAACAGACTTCGACTCCGCGCTCGGCCAGCGTTCGTCCGATCGCTTCGGAGACTCGCATTTTGGAGATCTGCATCGCTCACCCCTTCTTACACCTTTGGAAACGCCGCCTATGGAATCTGCCAGCGTCCTAGCGGCCAGTCTGCGTGCCGGCGACGCCAAGAATCTCGCCACCTCTACTCTTCGCTGCCCTTCGCGTTCATCTCTGGACGCCTCGGCTCAAACCTTAGAGTAATCCAGAGGGCCGCGCAACGGATCCTACCGGTCGAGGTGGTTGGAGGTTTCTCGGATCACCTGTGGGCCATCAACACGCAGTCGACTCCGAGCGGGTTGCGGAGGATCAGGCAACCCTTGATGGCTTCCTCCAGCGCCTTATCAGCTGACTCTAATTTGACCCTAACCCGCACGCAATACCCAGCAAGAGTGGGCAATGCAGAGAATAGAAAACCCTTTTGATATGCGGGATTTGCAGGCCTGTGCAACCCTCAGCAACTACCGACCGCACACTCGTAGCTGGAGCGGGTCAGCAGTTCGAGTCCGCTCGCCGGCTCACGTTTTTCCTGCAAAACCTCAAAAACGGAAAGCTCCCGACACTCACATTAGGTTCTCACTCGTCCCCCTCCGGGCACGGACATCGAGTCTGGCGCTGTCAGCCTAGCCGTTCGGCCATAGAAACCTACCCCCAGGGAAGTTAGGTTTCATGAAGAACAGGCAGTATCTCCTGATCGAATATCTCGGGTTCCTCCGCATAGGTGACGTGCGCCGAGTCCTCGAATCGCACCAGCTCCTTGCCCTGCGGCACCTCCAAGGCCTCTTAGTAGCGCTCGGCAAGTATAGAGCCCCGGTCGTATAGGCCGGGGCTAAGTGTTGTGGGAAGGATACGGGGCGGCTAGTCGCGCCCGCCGGCCTCCCGCAAAGCTAACCTTTTAGATTTGCCTACTTGATCTTGCCCAAGGGGCCTTTCAGGTTGGGGAAATTGCGGGTGCTAAACGCCTGGATGCCCGCCTCGTGGTCACCATCAAACGCCGTGACGGTGTCCGGGCAGCCAGCATCCTCGGCTTCCTGTGGGGAGCCGAACCACAGCCCAAGATGGAAGGTGTGCACCGGGTCGAAGGCCGGGTTCTTCTCGGCGTCCTTGTTGTCCACCTGCGGCGCTTTCACGACGCCCGGAGCAAACGCGAACAACTCTTCGCTGAAGATGCCTCTGGCGCGCACCTCACCTTGGCCCTGGTTGTTGGTCTCGAAGTCTGACTGGTACCAGGAGACGCCAAAGGGGCTGTTAGGCTGCTGGGTGATGAACAGCTCGAACTCCGTGTTCTTGGGCGCATGGTTGACAGTGACATCCATGATTTGCTGGTCCGTAGGTGTGGTGCGGACGTTAACGTTGGCTTTGGCTCCTTTGAGGCAGTCGTTGGCCACGGCCGTTTGAGAGCGCACCATATTGAAGGTGGTGGTGCTGTCCACCGCAAAGGCGGCCGCGGCCGCCAGGGCGACAACCAGCAGCGACAGTACCGCGATAATCGACAGTTTCCTCATCTTTTGAGGACTCCTTCCTTTTCGGCCTCCACTCACCTTTTGGGATCGACGCATTCTTCGCATCGACAAAAAGGTAGTAGGATGCCGGTTTGCGGGGGCTGGGTATGCTCATGTAGCTGTGTGTGTAGTCAAAGCAAGCTTCCGGCCCGTTGCTCTTCCGATTTCCTATTAGATCCCCTTAAGCTAACCCAGCCCTATCACCTCGATCCCCTTCTCGCTCTCCCCTTCCCAAACGAAAACGGGCCTATAAGGATCACAACGATCCCTAGCGTAGCCTGTTGCACCACTGGCTCTCCTTTCGAGTTGCTCCTGAGAACGCGGGGTTATACGAGTGAATTGGTTCTTTGGATTTAGTCCTTTCTGCTAGAACAGGAGAACCTGATACAGCTGTCCTATTTTCGGGGTCGCTCCCAGAGGAAGATATCCGAGCGAACCGGCGTGTCCCTGGGCACCTTCAAGAACAGAACGAAGAGCGCCTTCGAGAGATTGCGCAGGGAGCTTGCCTTCGGGGATCCTCTGTAGGAGGTCAACTGTAAAGTGCGCGAAGATCCACCCCAACCGGGCAGCCTTCCTCCTGGGTAGGCTGGAGCCTAAGGAGGCCACCCTACTCGTGGGAGGCGGAAGGTTCGGTATTCAAGGGCCCTATGTGCCACACTCATCCTGAACAGGCTAGATCCACAGCATCATGTCACTCGTATAACCCCCGAAATAGGAGAACGATGCGAAAGGAGGATTCGGTATGCCTAACTCCGTCAGGAAGGAGCACACTGCGCCGGGTGGAGCGACTAGGTTACGGATCGCGACGCTTGCGCTGGCCTGCGCGTTCGTCGTGGGAGCCACTGCTCCCGCAGCGCTTGCGGCTCCAAACCCGAGCGGATCTAGTTAACCAAAGGACGTAGAAGAAGACGTGGCGGTGGTCGAAGTAAGAACAAGGAAGGTGATCCTCATGGTAAAGGTCTCAATAGAGGTACACAATGGAACGGCCCGCTTCATGGTTGGGGTAAAGGCCAAGAACATCGAGCAGGCCTTGAGGATCGTGCAAACTCGGTACCCCGCAAAGGTTACTACGGTGAAATACCCGATCGACCAAGAGGACATTTTCGTAGAAGAGTGTGCTGCTTGAGAGGACCGCTAGGTGAGTCTGAACCGCGCTCAGGGCACTGCGGGCGGGGGCGCAGACGGCGCTAGCCTGCCCTAAGGGAGAAGATCCAGATAGCAATGGACCGAGGGCAAGACCTTATCATCCTTACGGTCCACACCTGGCTCTTCGTTCGGGTACTCCGGAGCAGCGCAACGGTGAGGGCGGCTACCCAGACCACGAACAGCACCGTCTCGAGCGCGAGTGAGGGGAAGTGCCCCTGGGTGAGCAGGGTGCCCGTCGAGACGAGGTTAATCAGCGCGAGGGTGAGGCCTGCCCACCGTTAGGTAGATGATCCAGAGGCTGTCGGATAAGGGCCCGGGAAACATCGCCACGCAGTCGAGTTTCATGTCGGTGAAGTGCGTGGAGCCGGTAAACAGGACCTTGAGGTAGGAAGGGGCCGCGGTGGAGACGCCACCTGAAGGGCACGATAGACGTTCTCAAGCTCCTCGAACTCCTTCCGGCAGCTGAGACAGGAAGCCAGGTGGCTCCGAACCTCGGCGGCCTCTTCCGGCTCCAGCCCGCTCAGGAGGAAGGCTGCCAGGTTGGGGTGGATCTCTGCGCACCTCATCTGATGGCCTCCTGCAGAGTATCCTCGAGCGCAAGCTCCCCACGCAATCTCTCGAAGGCCCTCTTCGTTCTGCTCTTGACGGTGCCAAGGGGCATGCCGCTTCGCTCGGATATCTCCCTCTGAGAGAATCCTCTAAAATATGCTAGCTCTATAACTTCCCGGTGCGGCGCGTCGAGCACCTCCAGGGCCCTAGAGACCCGCCAAGAGAGCCAGGATTCGTCCACCATCTTCTGAGGATCCTCAGAGAAGTCCCTTGCCGCAGCGACATGCAGCTCACCGTTGGGTACCGGATGAACCTTGTGGGCACGCTTGCGGTAGAGATCAATCGCGGCGCTACGCGTGACTCTGTAGAGCCAGGTGGAGAAGCTGCTGCGCGAAGGATCGAAGGTGCGTGACGAACGCCACACCTTCAAGAAGACATCCTGGACCAGTTCCTCCACCGTGGAGCGGTCACCGAGGATATTCAAGCCCACCCCGTAGACTGTGCGGCTGTAACGATCGTACAGCTTGGAGAGGGCTACCTCGACTTCCGGTCCATCGAGGTTAGTCATAAGCTGCTCGTCTGATAGCCCATCCGCCTGCCGAGACATTACGGAGTGCGAACTTCTTTGTCTTCTATCACTCTCAAGAAGATCACTCACCGCAATGTCCATAACGTCTTTCCTCCACCTGCTAGGCTTTCTTGGACGAAGCTATCTGGGCTTGTGGTTCGGAGTCGGCGCCTCGGCGAAATGGGTCGCCCGATCGTGGTATCTACTAGTATGCTACTGAGCGAGCCTCGCTTTACCGACAATGAGCCTGCCACGCTTGACCAAGGCGAACAGTCGGGAGGAGCTGCGCACCTTGCGGTTCTTGCGTTGCTGCTCTTGGAGACGCAACGAGTTAACCTCCGTGTGTATCTGCTGGTTGTGCTCCCTGATCAGGTCCGGGTTGAAGTCTATGTAGTGGTTCATCTCCTCTTTCTCCTTCCCTACTCTTGGCTCTACCGTCAAGGAGAACTATGGCGCGTCACCGTAGGAGGAGGATCGGCCAAAACGCCCATTAGGGGGGCCCATATTGCTGGCGAGAGAGAATGGGCATAAATGCCCACAAAGGGAACTATTGTGAGAGCAGAGATACCTGGAAAGTAAAACTAGAGGAGGCCGTGCTCTAGGGCGAAGCGTGTCGCTGCGGTACGGGAGCTTACCCCCAGCTTATGGTAAATGGAGTTGAGGTGCCTCTGGACGGTGCGGGGGCTTAGGAAGAGTCTTTGGGCAACCTGGGCGTTGGTGAGCCCTTCGGCCACTAGCCCGAGCACCTCCACCTCCCGAGGGCTAAGCCCGCCCGGATGCTCGGGCGTAGAGGAGACTGGCGGCTGTGATCTTGTGGGAGTCAGGCGCTTGGAGGGTTTCTCCTTAGAGAGGGCGTACCCTATGGCCTGATCCAGTCCCAAAGCCCCTCCCTCGGCTACCGCTTCCTCCCAGGCCGCCTCCCCTAATCGGGAGCGAACGCTCGCCCGGTAAGGCTCTAGCACGGCCCTTTCTTGGGGCACAAGCCGGTAGTCTATGACCTCCATCAGCGCCTCAGCCGCCCCGAAGAGCCTGGCAGCCCGCAAGGCATACCCCTCGGCTCCAGCGACGCACGCCAGTCCCTCCAGGCTCATCAAAAGAGTTCCCCTGTCACCCCGTTTCTTGGAGAGAGTGAGGTTTTCCCCGAATTGGGCTCTGGCCCTCCCGAGCTCGCCCCCCAAGAGCGCCGCCCAACCCAAGTTGTCGAGTGGTCTTGAGAGCAAGCCCATAAACCCCCGCCTGCGCTCCCGGGCTAGCTCTACCGCTTCCTCTATGAGCACAGTGGCTCGCTCGGGGTCGCCTTGAAGCAGGGCTGTCCATCCCCAGTTTTCGAAGTAAAGGAAGCGCCAGTAGGCGCTGGCCAACTCTCGCGATAGGCTCAGGCCTTCTGCGTAGAGCCTTTCGGCCCGCTCGTAGTCTGCGCGTATTGTCGCCGCAATCGCGAGGATAAGGAGCGACCAGACGATGCCCTGCGCGGCGTCTGCTTGCCTGCCTAGCGCCAAGCTCTCTTCGCCCAGTGCCCTCGCTTGCTCGTGGTCGCCTTCGTTCATAGCCACGGTACCCATCAGGTTCAGGAAGAAAGTGGCGGGGCTGCCTCCCGGGAAAAATGGTGTCTGGCTATCCTCTATTCCTGCCTCCTTACTGAGCCTTAGGCCCTCCTCGGCCGCCTCCTTCGCCCGAGCGTAGTCGCTTTGTTCCGACGCCAGCAGGCTCGCCGCCCCAAGCGCCTTCGCTCGCGCCAGCGCGGACGTGGGGCCTTCCTGGTTCAGCGCCCCCTCTATCCACCCGCGACCCTCGCCGTAGTGCCCCTCCGTCAACCAGAATGACATCAGGGATCCCGCGAGCCTGAAGCTGAACTCGGCTTCCCCGTGCTCCGACGCCCAGGAGAGGGCCGCTCTAACGTTGTCGATTTCTTCTTCTAGGCGCCCGAACGACTCCGCCTCGCGCGGTCCGATTAGCTCAGGTTCTGCTTCTTCTCCCAGGGCAAGGAAGTACTCCGCGTGAGCTCGCTTTACGTCCTCGACCTCTCCGCTCTGCTCCAGCTTCTCGAGCCCGTACTGGCGGATGGAATCTAGCAGCCTGTAGCGCACGCCGCTCTCCGCAGCGAGCTCGGCGATGACCAACGACTTCTCCACAAGCCCGGAGAGCAGCTCCAGGACCTCGCTCTCCCCTATGCTCTCGTCGGACACCACTACCTCTGAAGCCTCCAGAACCCATCCCCCCGCGAAAACCGAGAGCCTCCTGAATACCTTTCGCTCTCGCTCGTAGAGCAGCTTGTGGCTCCAGTCGAGGGTTTCCCTGATCGTCCGCTGCCTCGGTGCTGCCGTACGGCCTCCACGCGTCAGTAGCTCAAGGGAGCCTTCGAGTCTCTGTGAGATCTGCTCTAAAGAGAGAGTTCCCACTCTGGCCGCGGCTAGCTCTATAGCAAGCGGCATGCCCTCCAGCTTGCTGCATACCTCCGCCACGGCCTGCGCGTTGCCCGGCGTGATGGCGAAGGAGGGGTCGCGGTTGCGGGCTCGTGCCAGGAACAGACGAGCGGACTCCAACCTCTCCAATTCTTCGACTGTGGACGAATATTGGGGGTCGGGTGCGTTGAGCGGGGGTACGGGCCACCTTACCTCGCCCTCCACCCCCAACCCTTCGCGGCTTGTTGCCAATACACGCAAGTGAGGACACGAGTCGAGCAGGACATCCACAAGCCGTGCAGTAGCCTCCAAGAGATGCTCGCAGTTGTCCAAAACCAGGAGCAACTCTCGGCTGCCCAAGACCTCGGTTAGCGTATCGGCGAGTGGCTCGTCGGGACGCTCGGGCACCTCCACGGCCTCGGCCACCGCCTTGGGCACCAGCGCCTCCTCGGAGAGGGGAGCGAACTCTACAAGCCACACCCCGTCCGAGTAGGCCTCGAGGAGATCGCGGGACACCTCCAAGACGAGGCGTGTCTTGCCAGAGCCTCCCGCCCCGGTGATCGTGAGCAGCCTGGTCATCTCCAGCTCCCGCTTGACCTCAAGCATCTCGCGCTCACGGCCTATGAAGCTGCTCCTCGGAGCGGGCAGGTTGTGCCGGGAGGTGCTCCGAAGCTGGTGTACCCTACCATTGTTCAAAACATCCAGTTCGGTTGTCTGGCCCCTGGCCTAAAAGCAAGCCGGCGGCCTCGCGTCTGTTTCGAGGCAGGGCCACGTTCTTCCTGCGGCAGCCGGTTGCACCACTGACTCCCCACGCCCCCTAGGTGCCCAACTTCAGCGGGGAATGGTTCTAATCTTCTGCCAATTGTACTAACTGTTGCACCTTAGCAGTTCTTGCGCTTGGGCACATCCCCTAAATAGACTAGATTTGAAACTTTCTCGACGTACTTCCCAAAACGCCTCTTCCACGCACTCGGGTGAATAGAGCTTCGGCACGCAAGACTTAGCTTGGTGGCATCATGCCCTCGTAGGGAAAGACGCAAGACAAGGAAGTGGCTATTTCCTAGTGTGAGCTTATACTCCAGATACCGAGGCTCGGGGAGGTGGTTACACGCGCGATGCAGGACACCCGCACTAGGCTACTGGCGCTGCGCCTACTAAGGTGATTAGTTACCATCTTTGCCTACTTCTAGGCGTATCACCAGCTCGATGGTGTGATGGTCCGAGTTTCCCGAAACGCGCACTTCGTCGACCATTCGCGCGATCAGGAACATCCCCCAGCCCCGCGGCGTCTGCGAACCGCCCAGCTTTGCCTCCAGATCCGGCACATCCCCGGCCTTGGCCGGTGGCGGTCCACTGCCACTATCGGTGATGCGCACCATAAGGTCCCGATCCACGACTTCGACCTGCACCTCGACAGGCACCTGCGCTCTGTACTTGTTGCCGTGCTCCATGGCGTTCATCGCCGCCTCCCCCACGGCGGTCTTGAGCCTCTCTAGACGCTGCTCCGACGGACGCAGTTCCACTCTGGCCCCTGCTACCTTCTCCATCGCCAGGCGTTCGTTCCCTGGCTCGTTAGGAAGGGTAAAGTCGGCGAGGATCCGCCGACTGCCGTTATGGCCCGTCGCATCCGGCCGCAAAGTGCTCTCGCGATCGGTCGTGCCAGCCTTAGATCTCTCCAAGGTGAGCGGGATGATGTCGTCCTCCTGCTCCCTGTCCTCGCCCATGCAGTGGGTCAGCTCGGCCAGCAGAGAGTCGACGGTCTCCTGGCCGCTACCCGCGCCATGACCCATGATCAGCTACCTTACGTCCTGGGTGCGGCCGCGGATCCCTGCCGACGCAACGTCACATAGCCCACTTGAACCACCAGCGCTGCTGAAGTGCTCTCCGATGCCTGCTCCATCAACCATTGCCCCGCTGTGAGGCGATGGGTCCTTAGTGAGCTTCGCTCTGCCAATAAGGATCCTACCCCACTCGCCCAAGGCGGCTATCCGAAAGCCGTGCAAGTTGTGCCTCTTCCTCAGCTGCTTCTTGAGCCGCAGTGAGTTGACCTCGTCGCGGATCTGCTCGTTGCGCTCCCTGATCAGGTACGGGTCGAAGTCCATGTAATTGCTCATGTTCTCTTCCTCCTGTGGCTGCTATCAAGAACGCGGGGTTATACGAGTGAAGTGGCTTTTCGGATGTAGGTCTCTACTTAGAGGCGCGACCCATAGGTGGGCACCTTTCCGCACATGGCGACTCTTAGAGGGATCGAAAAGCCTTCTGACAGCTCATTGACGCATTCGCTACTCACCTATTGGCGCAAGCTCTAAGTCGCCCTGCAAAGAATTTGCAGTTGTTGGAAGGTTCATTCTGAGAAAAGGGGCCAGAAGTCCCATTCAACATGGTCGGTAGGGGGCATAGACCGCGATCACCGCTTCTTTGGCATTGGGGTGAGGGGCATATCTATCCCTTTTGCTCACAAATGGCTAAAGTCGAGTAGAGAGACTGCCTGGAAATCAGCATTGGCTCGTAAGTGGGGCTCTGCAAAGGACTAACAAGCGGCCAAGTGGCGCTCACTCTTGACGCTTTGGCCATCCACAACTTCTATCGAGGAACTCTCCGCCCATCTTCAAGACAGGCTCAGAAGTGGTCTTTTCGAAAATTCGCACGCAAGAGCTTGCCTAGCACCGGTCAAACATCTATGGATTTCTAGGCCCTCCGCTTCCCCAGCCCAAAACCGGTCAAGCGAATCTTTCGTACAACCGGTCACTAGACCAGAGCGGCCTTAGTGCCCACTGACAAAAGGAGAAAGTAGATGCACAAACCGTTACGCCACATAGAAGATCCGGTCACATCGATTGTTGCGCTGCTCGTCTGGGTAGCGTTGGGCTTCTTAGGCCTGCTAGTGCTGATGTTCACGCTCGCCCTCGGCTTTTAGGGTTCCGCTTGTGAGTTTGACAGAAGGACACGGAAGTGAAAGCCTCCTCTTTGGCATCCAGATCTGATTACCTTGTCTGTCCGATCTGCCAAGCGGGTGAGCTACACTACTTCGGTGGTGAGTGTGCACGCTGCAGCTCGTGTGAATGCATCGTGGGTGCGGCGACGCTGCTGACCCTCGAGCAGATAATCGCGCTGCCCGACGCTTTGGGCTGGCACGCATGCGAATGCGGTCACCCTGAGATGCGCCTCCTGCCTGATGGGGCGTTTCACTGCCCCGCCTGCGGCGCGGAAGTGTTTCCCATCGAGGCTGTCTCCGGCACTTCGTAACGACCAGTCTGGACCTGGTGGTCTGGCTCGCATCCCAGAGGCTTACGGTACCTTTCCCTTCAAGGCAACCTCTTCGCCCGAAGTAGGACGCTCATCGACATGCTCCTCGGTGATGAGCAAGGTGCGGTAGTTTCGGG
>DATDKO010000147.1:0-5408 GCA_036519935.1 Rubrobacter sp.
CCCAGAGTTAGTAGCAGAAACGTTGTCTAAGGTTCACACGGCAAGGAGATGAAAGATGAGCGAGAGAACAAGCGAAAAAGGCATCACCGACGCGCCGAGTATAGAGGAGAACGAGGTTCGTTCCGGCGACGGTCACCGGAACCAGGAGAGGGGCAGCGGTCAGGGCATGTCGTATAAGTTGTCGCACGGGTACGGGAAGACGAGCTGGACCAGCGTCATCTTCGGCTGGCTTGCGGCCTTAGGGGCCGGGCTCATCCTTAGCGGCATCGTCGGCGGGGTGGTCGGTGGAATCCTGGGCGCTTTGGGCGTGCAGGGTGGCACCGAGGGCGGCATCGCTGGCCTCGTGGGGCTGCTCCTGACGCTCCTTCTGGCGTTCCTGATCGGAGGCTACGTGGCGGGACGCCTGGCCAGCCGCTCGGGCCTCAAGCACGGCATCCTGGTGCCGGTGCTCTCGCTGCTCATCATATTGGTGCTAGCGATCGTCGGCGCCATCGTGGGCGCGAGCTTTATCGACCAGCTCTCCGGCGTCGCGCTGCCCCAGGTGCCGGGCAACGTACAGAATCAGGCCATCCAGAGCCTGGGCACCATCCTGACGGTCTCCGGCATCGCCGCGCTAGTGGTTCCGTTTGTCGGTGGTGCTCTTGGCGGCCTTTGGGGCGCGAAAACCGGCCGCAATCGACCTTAGCAAGATCGCAAGCAAACTAGATATAAGGAGCAAGAATGCAAGCACTAACGCAATCCCTATCGGACGGGCTCGGCGCCATCCTAGGGGCCTTGCCGGCTCTCATCGGCGCCATCATCATCCTCGTCATCGGCTTCATCATCGCCAAGGTTCTCCAGGGCATCGTCACCAGGGTGCTCCAGAGCATGGGCTTCCAGGGCTGGATGGAGAGCGGGGGCATTAAGCAGTTCTTCGATCGGTCCCAGACCAACCAGACCCCGCTCTCCATCTTGGGTAAGCTCATTTTCTGGCTGGTCTTCTTCATCGCTATCACGATGGCCGTGGACACCCTGGGCATCTCTGCGATCTCTGACGTACTGGCCCAGTTCATAGCCTACATTCCACAGATCATAGCGGCGATCCTGATCCTGGTGCTCGCCACCCTGCTGGCCAACTTCGTTGCAGGAATAGTCCGGGGAGCCACTGGGAGCAACGTTATCGGCAGCGTCGCGCAGTACGGCATCATCGTGTTTGCGGCCTTCGCGGCGCTTACGCAGCTTGGTATCGCCAAGGAGCTCATAGCGCCTACGTTCCTGATCCTCCTCGGAGGCCTATCCCTGGCCGCGGCCATAGCGTTCGGCCTAGGCGGCAAAGGCGTCGCCCAGCAGATGGTCGAGCAGGGCTACCAGAAGGGTAGCGAGGCCAAGCAGCAGGTTCGGCAGCAGCAAGAGCAGAACCAGCAAGGACAGGGCGAGCAGCAAAGCGATCCTTCCGAGAGCGCGGAGGTCGACGGCCAGAAGCTCGGAGCCCCTCGCCTGCGGCGCGAGTACTAGGGTACCGGGGGCTGGCTTAAGAGGAAGCGACAGCCAGAGCAGGCAACAAGAACGGTAAGAACGCTCAGCGCGAGGGCGTCCACTGGAAGACACCTTCGCGAGTCCCGAGGAGGAGCAGAGAACCATGTCACAGACGGCAACCCGGGCGGCGGGGAGAGGGGCGTGGCCCGTCGAACGGTTCGAGACGCCACAACAATGCGCAGGTTACTGGGTCCGTGACCGCTCTTTCAATTTCTTGGGCGTATAGTATTCGTGGAGGCTTTCCCTACTCCAACCGATCAACTCCACCGCCTCGAACCCGAGGCTGCGGATGCGGCTGATCCCGTCCTCGTAAGGTGGATCCCACTGAAAAGGCCAAATAGACGCCCCGAACTTCATGCACGCTTCTCCTTTCGTGGGGCCAACGCCCTCGCCTCAACGTCTTCCATAGCGTCCGCACGATGCTCCTCGGACCGAAGTGTCCTTTGCGCAGACGCTTCCCATCAGCCCGCGTTTGACGATAGGCGCAAGGAAAGGTTCTTCTATTTCGCAATGGACCTGAGCTTTCATAACCGAGATCTTACACAGCATAACTCCTACCCGATGTTGTTAGTAACGTCGCTAGTTTCTGTACCGGCGCTACCTCAAGGCAGCCAAGATAGTGTGGCGCTCGGAGGAGGACATCGTCGTGGGCTGCGAGGAGGCGCGAGCCAGGAAGGTGTTCGTTCGAACTGACGTTAGACTAGCTGAGCGGCACGGGCAGAGTTCAAAAGAGCCTGGGACCAACGCCGGCGGCGACTGCCGCAACACCGGCGAAGGCGAACAGGCCGGAGTCGAGGAGAAGTGAAGCCGATGACCAACGACGCACTCATCGAGGAGATCAACTCGGCATACCGTCAGCTGAGCGCCGCCACGGAGAATCTGGCGAGAGCCGACCGCGAGCTCGCCGAGCACGTACGGAGGGTCCGACTTGCTAACGCCGAGGCCATCCTTGAGGCAAAGAACGAGAGGACAGCGAGCCTCTACCTCGACGGCCTGCTCGACACCGACGAGCACCGCCGCTTGGAGGACATCCGGGCGAGAGCGGAGCTCGACCACCAGCACGCCAAGCGTGAGGTGGACCGGTTGTACTTGATCGTCCGGCTGCTGGGGACCCAAGCGAGCGAGGACATAGGGCCATGAGTGGAGGGCCGGTGCCCTTGTCTGAGTCAGAGGCCAACGCCTATACCGATGGAGCATCCACTGGATCCCGTGGTCCCGGAGGCTATGGTGCCGTCATGACGTGGAAGGGGAAGACCGAGGAGATCAGCGGCGGCGAGCAGGACACCACCAACCTGAGGATGGAGCTGACCGCCGCATGCGTCGCCCTGGAGACAATAGACGAAGGTCACATAGTGACCGTCTACTCCGACTCCTCCTACCTAGTCAACTGCATGAGGAGAGGTTGGTACAAGAAGTGGCGAGAGAACGGATGGCTTACCCGCCGCAAAGAGCCTGTGGCGAACAGGGATCTGTGGGAGAGGCTCCTTCGAGCGACGCGGCGCCACCACGAAGTCCTGTGGAGGAAGGTAAGGGGACACTCCAAGAGCGGAGGTCCACACAAGAGTGGCAACGACCGGGCCGACGAGCTCGCCGTGGTCGCCAAGAAGGAGGCAACGAGATCCTCAACACCGTCGTCACCCTGACGAATCGCCCGTGCAGAACCACCCCGACATCGGTGTCGGATAGAGGAATGGCCCCGCAGGTGCTGACATACCTCGGGACCCGGCCCGCAGAAAAGGGGGAACACTGCGGACACCACCAGAGTACCGCATTCCCACCGCGACGACCACGACGAGTGCCCCCACGCCTGCAACGATGGCTGGATAACGCTAGATCATCGCTAGTACCGCCAGGGAGAGGATGCTGAGCCCGAGGCCCAAGCGGCGGGTCATGTTTCTGTTTCCCAACAGTGCGCGCGGATATCCGCAGCCTGCCCGCGACTGCGGATATATGCTTCCTGCTCGGTGGGTCGGGCTCTTGCGGCGCACGGGTGTCGATATCCGGCATCTGCCTTCCACGCTTCCCGTATAAGGTCCCTCTGGGAGCTGGTGAGGAGCTCTCCCCGCGCCCATATTAACGCAGGGTTGGATGAAGTAGTAATGAAACGTCGATAACTGTGCTACAAGCTAAGGTCTGAACTTCGTAGAATCTGCTCTCTGTGTAATACGAAATCACGCTTTTGCAAGGCTTTGAGGCTTTCGGTAGCTTACTCCATCCGTTTTAGCCACGGGCGTGTATAAAGGGGTGTTGCGACAAAGTGTCAAGCGGAACTGCAAGAAGCTAAGTGCCTGCAAGCGCGAAGATGCCGATAATAACCGCCGCAAGAGTATTTCCTGCTGTACCCATCAACGTCAGCGCTAAAGGACTCCACTTTTTGCTGGCGAACCCCGCAGCTGGCGTAGGACCGGCCACTCGGCGGCGGTTTGCGTTACCGATTAGTGCGCTTGATAGGAAAGCGAGGGCCACGGGGAGCCACATCTGTATAGCCTGGAAATAGATCGTTGAAACCTCGTTAGAGGTCAGTAGGCTGGTCCTAACCTGAGGGATAATGAAAATGGCGTAAGGCAAGAAACTAGCTGCAGCTGCTAGCAGCGCAGTTACCCCTACATGCCGCCAAAAGTTGCTACCTCTAGGTCTTCGTCCAACCTGGTAGCCGAAGACGATGGCCAGTAGCAATGGTGGGCCCCACGCTGACACAAATATAAGTGCGTCGCTCTCAGGCAACCCAGGTCCAAATTGCTGGAGAATACGGTATCCGACGGCCGATTGCATAAGAAAACCCGTCATTCCTACCAGTAGTACGCCCAGCACATACCCCCACACAGATAATCTCTTGAAGGCATCGGGCACGTCCGTTGTCTCATCCCCATCGTCGGAGGGGCTATCTCTAGGTGACCTGCCCTGGAGCGTCTGAGGGCCCGATGCCGCGGGCCGGGGCTCTGCCCTCTCCGGATCCTCCTCGATCGTCTCGGAGATTTCTGAGACCTCCTGTGGCACTTCTATAGCCGGGATGCGCTCCACCAGTCCGGCGATGACCCTACGGGCTTCGGCGTGGGCCTGGCGCTCAGCCTCCAGCTGCTCTCGTAGCGTGCCGTTGTGCGCCCTGAGTTCAGATATGAGTGCACCACGCTCATGGGGGGCGGACGAGTCTACCCCATCGTCCGTCACAGGGTCCAGGTAGACATATCGCCTGCCATCAGGGGCTTTGTCTGAGCGCAGAGTGCCGCGTGCCACGCGTTTCCTAATCGCGGACTCTGAGACACCCAAGGCTGCAGCCGCCTGTCGTAGGGTCAGCCTCGTGTCCGTCACCCTGTCCGCCCCTTGTCCACGATGGTGATACTAAACTATTAGCCTTGGACATGCAGGGCGGGAGAACTCAACCTCACACGCCTGGAGCTGAGGACAAAACTCCGAAGCTAAACCTAAGCTAGATATGCTTAAGCTAGGGTCAACGTAGACGGTGCGCGGTATCGCGATGAATGCTAAGGTCGGAGGCGATGGGTGCGCCACCTTAAAAGGGGGAACAAAGGGCTCGGCGCCCCCATCACTTTTGAGCCCGGTCCAGACCGAATCTCCCCTCCTACGAGATCCTCTACGGTCTATCACGGACCGGGCTTCGCAAACGCCCTTCCGGAGGCAAGTGCAAGCCCTTACGGAAAATCTTCGCGGCTCTCGTGGGAATTCATCGACGGTTCATCGCCACGCGCTACCGTAGAGGGTGCCCGGCGGTCGCCTTGCAAAGCCGAGGCCTGCACTATACGGCCGCCGGGTTCGTCTTGCGGACCGTCAAGCGCCGTCTAGCTCCTCGACCACTGCCGGAGATTGAGAGAGCCCATCACCTTCATCACGCGTCTTCGGCTGGACGCTGCTCTGTACGAGCCGGCTCCCCCGCG
>DATDKO010000148.1:0-4175 GCA_036519935.1 Rubrobacter sp.
ACTCCAACTTGAGCTTGGGGAGCATCTCGAAGAGGTTCACGGGATCGTATCGGTCGACTATCATGATGAGTGGCTCCGGTTGAGTTAGGACTGCGAGCAACAGAATCCTAGCTCAACCGGCCCTTTTCGCACCAGAAACTATCTAGCTTCTTCGGCGCAGCGGCGGCAGGGTAGCGCCTCGATGCGCCCTACATCTTCGCCCGTCTCCTCATCAACGGCTGTGTACCCGAGGTAGACGTAGCCGTTCAGGCACGCGTGCGGGTGGTCCTGGTCTTCAGTGGTGGGGGGCGCGGGATGCGCGGTAGACTGTTGCTTGTCCACAGTGACTCCCTCCAGGATGTTGGCTGTGGGCCAGAGGCCGGGGGTACGGCGCGGTACCCGCCGGCCTCAATGATTAGTTACTCGACGGGATCCGGCTCATCCTCGCCCTCAACGTAGCCACCGTCAGGAGCGGCAACCACGGCGGCCTTCTTCGGCCGGAGCGGTCTCATAGTCTCCCAATCAATCGTAGATCCGGTGACCTGGCCGGTGGTCGGATTCTTCTTGGGCTTGATACGACAGATCATCTCGAAGCCTTCGAGGTCCTCAGCAGTTAGCTCGGGGATAGTGTCATCCTCGAAGTAGCCCGGCTTGACCACCTCGGTAAGCACGCCAAGCTTGGAGTTGGAATTGTTGATCCAGTGGCCCTCGGAGTCCTTCTTGTACTTGAACTTCCCGAAGAACCTCGCGCCGTCGTCGGAGCCGTTGTCGTTGTCGTCAACGATCTCAACGGTGCAGTTGAAGCCGGGATCGAGCATGAACTCGGTACCATCGCTCTTGCGCGTGACCGCGTATGGCTTGACGTACTCTTCCACGTCGAGGAGCCTGACGTGGGCTTTCATGCGGGCCGAATTGAAGAAGCTGGGTAACGAGCTTCTAGAAGAAGGAGTGAAGAGGATAGAGAGCGCCGGAGGACTTGTCGCCGGCGCCCACCTCGTCGAGGGAAGGGCTGCGTATGAGATACTGGACCTCGCCGGGCAGATAGAGGCGGGGCTCATAGTGATCGGCAGCCGGGGAGGGTAGAGCCTCAGACAGCGGTCGGGGGCACGCAGGAGAGCGCAGAGCACCGGACGTGGTGGCAGAGATTGTTCGGGAGGTAGGAGGATCACGCAAGACCATATCGAGCGATACGCTCTGGAGCTGCTGCACGCCATCAGGGAGCACCACCCCGACATCTACGCGGGGGCATGGGTGAATCCCTACACGGCAGCGCTGGAGGCCGGACTGGACCCCGATTCTCCCTATTACAGGAAGGCTATGGAATATCTGCAAGCCGAGGACGTACTGGAGTGGGCGGAGGAAACCCGCGAGCTAGCAGGAAGCCCGCTCTACACCATCACGCTCCGGGGCATGGAGATGCTGCGAGAGGTGTGATGTGAAGGTCGCCGAGATGCCGCTGGGCCCCCACTCGGAGGCTCGTGCAGAGCTGACCGAGCGGGCCGAGTCCACGCTCCGGGAACAACTTGAGAGAGAGCGGGAGAGGGCGGATAGGCTGGAGACTGAGCTACAGCAGAAACGCTCTAGGGGGTGCTGGGTGCGGCCGTTTGGGTCCTATAGCGTTGCGCAGTGATACTGGACCTACGTACGTTCCCTCATCAGACATCGGGGTGTCGGGCATCCCGAAGCCTCCCGCGCTGTGCTCGAAGGCAAACATCGAAGGGTGGTCCAACTTCATTGACTAGCAACTCCTCCAGTCGCACTACGCTAATCGAGCGCCCGGAACACAAGATTGTAAGGAGAGTTGCCCACAGATATGGCAGTAGCCCAATAGTGCGACTGCTCAGGAGCCGTTGAGCGCTTCCTCAGCAAGCCGGGTGCCTTCGACCATGTTCTTTAGTTTCCCCAGGGAGACCTCCCAGGTGCGGGTACGGAGGCCGCAGTCGGTGTTAACCTCGATGCGCTCCGGGCCGAGCACGCGCGCGGCGTAGAGTATGCGGTCGCGCACGAGCTCGGGTGGCTCGATGAAGTTCGTGTGGATGTCTATGACGCCGAGCCCGATCTTGCCGTCCCACGCGCTCCTGGCGAACCTCTCGAGCACATCGTAGCCGGGACGGTCCTCGGCCTTCGTGCCGAGCTCCCTGGAGTCACGGTTGGAGAACTCAAGCTGCAGCTCGTAGCAATCGTCCAACGCCTCGATGTGGGGGACGAGGCTATTGTAGTCGGAGAAGCAGATGTGCATGCTGGCTCTAGCGTCTACGCCCTCGCGCGTTGCGTTGAAGGTCTCGACGACGAGCGGCACTTCCTCCGGGCGGGTCGTTGCGGCGGGTTCGTCGATCTGGACCCACTCCGCGCCCGCCTCGACGAGCCCTGTGACGTTCGGACGCACCACGTCACGCGCCACATCCACCCCAAACCGCCGCCTAGCTTCGGCCCGTTGCGCAGCGGCACCGAGCATGATGTCTTTAGCGTAGTGCTCGTCGTAGGACCAGTCCATGATGGTGTAGGCGCCAGTGAACGGGGTCTTGACGGCGCGATCCGTGTGCGACCGGACGAACTCGAACTCTTCGAGATCGTAGGCCCTCTCCACGAGAGGCTTCTCGACGACGGCAGCCTTGGTGTAGTACTTGTTGTCGAAGGAGCGGACGGTGCCGCGGGTCTCGAAGCCCTTCGTGTGCCTGACCGCGTGATCGTACATCTCGCTGCGGCGCTGCTCGCCGTCGTAGACCACGTCCAGACCCGCGTGTTCTAGGATCCGGATGCCATAGAGGGCCGCGAAGTCCTGTATCTTCACCTTCTCCTCGTTAGTGAAACTCCCGCCTTTGCGGAGGATCTCGGCGAGCTCCCCGGAGTCTATCCCGAGGCGCCAACCCCACTCTCGGGCCTCTTCCACGTCTTTTTCCTCGACGGGGCGGCCGGCTATTGCCTTCACGCGCCAGCCAGGCTTGGCAAGGCTCCCTATCTCGCGGGTCACGAAACGGATCTCGGTCATCTATCGTTCCTCTTTCAGGATTCTTGCCGCCTCACCGAGGCGCAGGACTTTCTGCCTAGCTATCTTCTCCGGCACAAACTGCAGATCCCCGTTGGGCACGAAGTGCAGTTCTCCCTCCAGCTCTTCCAGTAGCTGGCGGCCGAACTCCGCCAAATCCCCCGGCTCCTCGACCAGCGAGTTCCTCGCGTCCACGACACCTGCCAAGAGCGTCTTCGGGAACGGGCGCGGCAGCGCTTCGAGGTCCGTCGCGTATAAGTCTACCCCGATGGCCTCCACGTCGAGCTCCACGAGCTCGCCCAAGACGTCTCCCGAGTCCCCGAACGGAAGCTGCAACGCGACCGGCAGCGGGCTTTGCAGGGCGTCGAGCGCGTCGCTCAAGGGATAGACGTCGATCCCGCCATCGAAGAGCGCCGTCTCCTGCAGTACGACTATCGCGCAGCCGTTCCCCGCGAGCCACCTGATCTGAGGCCCCAGCACGCCCTCGGCGACCGCCCGCGGCTCGAGGTCTCCGGCAGCGAACTCGGCGAGCGCGTGCGGCGAGGGGAGCGTCACCACCCACCTATTTCTCGGGAGGTCCCCTATGCGGAAGTATGGCTCCCCGAGTGGCTCGACCAGCGTCGGGGCCTCCTCGGTAACGGCTGGAGCCCGGTAGAAGGTGTTGGTGTTCAGGAAGCGCGTGAGCGGCCCAGGTTCCAAGCCTCGGGCGGCCTCGTCGAACGGCCGGAAGATATCCTGCCAGTTCAACAGGCCGTCCGAGAGGTAGTCAAGCCCGGCCTCCCGCTGGGCGTCGAGGAAGGAGCGCAGGTCCACTTCTCGCTGATCCTGGACCGCCGCTTCGGTGGTGCGGCCCCGGTCCAGGTCGCGGGTCGCCTGCACAAGCGTCTCCGAGCGGGCGTAGATGCCGGGCGCATACGATTTGATCTCGGGCAAATCGAGTCTCCTTTTAATAGCTCTGTGTTTACGGGCCAACCACCGTATCGTTAGCAATACAAGCTCACTTGAGCCCAAGCCGCGCGTATGAGTCCTTCCCCTTCGTCGACCTTAATGCGTCCCGAGTGATTCACAATACATCACCGAATCGCGATGTTCATCTCGTCCTCTCCAACGGGCAAGCGCAGGACTACAGCAGGTTTCACAGTTATTGACCCGCCATACGGTATCCAGCGTGCTCGAAGAAGCCTCGGGCATCCTGAGCGCTGAGATCCTT
>DATDKO010000149.1:0-5711 GCA_036519935.1 Rubrobacter sp.
CGACCCGGCACGCCGGCTCAGGGACGGCATAGCGCTGTTCAACGAGAGCGAGCACGCGAGGACGGTAGCATCCATCTCGAAGGCCTTCGGCCTCCCCAGGGTTCACGCGGCACTGGACGACACGGCACTAGGGAGACCAACGCTCACGTTCCTCTGGGGTGACATGGCCTGGCGACGCTACGTCTCCGACCCGACAGAAGGGGTCGAAGAACCCAGGGTCTACCTCACAGGTACGGGTGAAGACCCAGCCGAGGTCGAGGCGTCGAGCCGGCAGCCCAACGCCAGGATGGACTCAAGAGGGCGTTTGATGATCGGCCTCCAGGCCCGCTGAAGCGGGGTGTGGAAGGATCAACCTTCCACACCCTGCGCTTGTCAGCACGCCGCCTCCCTCCGGTCGGCGGCTTCTAAGCATTTCAGCAGGTCGTCCGAGGCCGCCGCCACGAGCGTCGAACCCAACTGTTGCGGATTGCGGTCTCTCGTATGCAGCCGGGCGAGGCTGAAACGGGAGAAGCCGACAAGCTGAGAGCGAGGGCCTGACGGGCCCTAAGCGTGCTGACAAGGCGCCAACGACGCCTTGCTGACGAGCTATTGTCGGCGGCGCCTCGCTACCTTCTGGTTGTGGGCATAGAGCGCCTCCCCGCGGAGGGCCCCGACGTAGGAGGCCGCACCAGAGACGACGAGAAAGACGGCCACGAGCCCCGCGGCCCAGGCACCATCGACGCCTGGCATGAATCCCTTGCCTACAATGAGGTTGAGTACGATCGAAAGAACGAAGGCTACGGGGACGACCAAAACCCCGTGCAGACGATGCAGAAAGGGCGCCTTGTAGCTGGCGGCCATCCCCCCGAAGTAGAACGAGAAGGCGGTGGCGAAGACGAGCAAGACGAGTGGGAGGGAGGCGGGACCTGCGCGCTCGAGACCGAAGAAACGTGTGAGAACCGGCGCGAAAATCCCCTGCACCACGAGTAGACCGAGCACGAGCGCCAGCAGCAACCCGATCCCAACAGCCATGATGCTTCTCATGTAGTTCATTTTAGCAGTCCCCCCAGCGTGCCAGGGTGGTAGAGTTCACGGTGACAGCCTGTCCGTTCCGCTTGTAGGTCGCATTGTTGCGTAGTACGCTCTTGCTTCGTGAGAAAAGGCAAGCTGACCCGCAGAGACTTCCTCAAGATGACCGCCGCCGGGATGGCCGGAGCGACATTGCTCGGCGCCACAAGCTGCGACCTTACAGAGCGCATCCGCAACATCACCATCGATCCCCCGGGCGTAAAAGAGGGTACCAACGTGGTGCTGATCATCATCGACAGCTTGAGGAAGGACCACATCGGCGCCTACGGCAACGATAAGATCCAGACCCCCAGCCTCGACACCCTCGCCAAAGACAGCCTGCTCTTTACCAGGGCATACCCTGAGTCCATACCGACGATCTGCGCGAGGAGGGCCATTCACACGGGCCTCAGGACTTGGCCCTTCAGAGACTGGGTACCGCCCAAGGGTGAGGACATAATCCTGCAGGGCTGGGAACCGATACCCAACTACCAGACAACGCTCGCCGAGATGATGCACGCGGCGGGGTACGGGACCTACTTCGTGACGGACAACATGCATCAGTTCAAGCCCTCATACAATTTTCATCGTGGCTTCGACGTCTTCGACTTCTTCCGCGGCCAGACCACAGACAATTACAAGCCCGCGTGGACGTACCCGAAGGACAAGGTCGCCCAGGCTCTCCTCAAGGGCAACATCCCTGCCATGACGGGCCAGATGCGCCAGTACTTCGCCAACGTGAAGGAGCGTAAGACGGAGGCCGACTGGTTCTCCCCCATGGTCTTCTCCCAGGCCGCAGACTACCTCGATGTCTTGAGCAAGGGTGGGCCTTTCTTCCTTACCGTGGACAGCTACGATCCGCACGAGCCCTGGGACCCGCCCGAGAAGTACGTCAAGATGTACGACGACGAGCCTTACAACCTCAAGGAGCCGTTCTCGGTGATCTACGGTCCGAGCAGCTACCTGCTGCCGAGGGAGCTCGAGAGGATGAAGGCCCGCTACTCGGCGGAGGTCACGATGATGGACCGCTGGCTCGGCCGTTTCCTCGACAAGATGGAAGAGTTGAACCTCTTCGAAAACACCCTCCTCATACTCCTCTCCGATCACGGTGTCGCCCACGGCGAGCACGGCTACACGGGCAAGCCAGACAACGTGCTCTGGCCCGAGGTTACCGACATTCCGTTCTACATAAGGCACCCCGAAGGCAAAGGGGCGGGCCGGACGAGCGACTACTACGCTTCTACCCACGACGTGGCGCCGACGATCCTGGGCTCCCTCGGAATCGAGCCGCAGCAGAAGTTGGACGGCCAGGACCTCTCCGTCGTGCTCGGAGGCGGGAAACCCGAGGCGAGGCCCCACTTCTCGATCGGCTACAATGATCACGTCTGGGCCCGCGACGACCGCTACGTCATGTTCAGCACCAACCAGGGCGCCGGCGCCAAACTCTACGACTTGCAGCAAGACCCCGGTATGCACAGCGACATAGCGGGGGTCGAGCCCAACATAGTCAAGCGGATGTTCGAAGACTACATACTGAGAGACGCCGGCGGCCCTCTCCCCACGTACGACTACGGCACCGCCGCAGGATAGAGCGCCTACCTTCGCCGGCCGCGGTCACGGGCGGGTCCTATCCCCGAGCCGGATCATCAGCGCGTCTTCGACCCTGTCGTCGAGGCCTGTCAGTCGCAGGATCTTCTGCGAGGCGAGTTGGTCGCGGGAGGCCTGAGACGCATGGCGGTGACGAAGATCCAAGCGAGCAGCGTGACAATAAACAGGTAGTAGGCTACGCCGGGCAAGAGAAGAAGCAGCACCGCGAGCATCCCTGTGGCAAGGGTATAGGGGGCGTGATCGCGCCAGCGGAGGTGCTTCCTAAATCCTCGCCATAAGGAGAAGAGGGCCCCCAGCATAGTCGAGATGAAGAGCACGAAAGCTGCGTCGTGAACCAGGCCATGCAGACTGCGGGGCCCGATTCTCTGTATCGGGTCGCTCTCGAAGCCCATGAGCGCCATCGCCGTCCCTGCCACGAAAAGCAGGGCGGGACCGGCCCCTGGGCCGCGTGTGTCTCCTACCGCGAGGTGCAGTCCCGCCGCGAAGAGCATCAGCAGGAGTCCCGAGGCGACGAAGCTGGCGTCCTGTAGTAGGCCGTAGGGACCAAGGGCGAGTCCGCTCGGCCAGGCGTCTGCGGGATCAGCGAGGGGACGCCAGCCGATCTCGAGCATGAAGTCGTACTGGAGCGCAGTCAGCGCGAGGAGGATGGTAACGAATATAAGGGGCCCGAGCATGCCTGCAAGCGCAGCTGCCGTGATGATTATCCGTCGCCTCGTCTCGCTCCTCGCTGAGGACATTCGTAACTGCATGGGACATCTCCCTGCTGAGGCTGTCGTTTCAAGTGCCGATCACAGACGTAGGTGGATAGACCTCGAGCGCTCCAGCATATACCCCCGTGCTCAAGGCACGTTTGACTGCCCCCCGAGTGCCAGCTTCGCCCGCTCCACCGCGGGCGGGATCACCTCACCTATGCCCGTCCACACCCGCAGCGTCGCCGCCCTGTCGTAGGGCGTCTTGCCCCGGTTGACCAGGACCACCCTAGCTCCGGACCTGAGAGCCAGGCCCACTAGAGAAGCAGCCGGCTGCACCATGAGCGAGGAGCCGAGGACAAGCATCAGGTCGCAGCGCCGGGCGTGGTGGTCGGCCAGCATCAACGCTCTCTCCGGCAAGGAGTCCCCGAAGTTCACCACCGAGGAGATGAGGCGCCCGCCGCAATCGGTGCACTCCGGCTGGCCGGGCACCGGCTTCTGTGTGCGGTAACCCGGGCCCCACCGCCCCGTGTCCCACCCTACCTCCTGCCTGGTGAAGGCCAGGTCGCAGCCCAGGCAATGCATGAGCTGCCCGTTGCCGTGTAACTCCGCCAAGAACTCGGGGATGATGCCGGAGCGGCGGTGTAGGTTATCGGTGTTCTGTGTGACGAGGAACCGGAGCTTGCCGAGCCGCTGGAGCTCAAAAAGTGACAGGTGGGAAGCGTTGGGCGCTACCTCACTCGGTGGAACCCGCCACCTCGGTGCCGGCAGGCCAGCGTCGCGCCGCGTCCACACCCCCTCAGGGCCGCGAAAGTCGGGGATGCCCGAGTCGGTGCTGATGCCAGCGCCCGTGAAGGCGACCATGTGCTCTGACCCGGCGATCCACCGGGCGATCTTCCCTACGTGCCGCTGGAGGCGTTGCTCGCCGGTCATAGTATCCGCCGCATAGCAACTAGATTACTACTCCTCCCAGCAGCCATCGGCTTTTGCACGCTCCACCTCCCGCAGGCCGGCGGGTTTCATCCTGCCCTCCTCGATCAGCTTACTCACTTCGACGCGGTTGACCTTCGACCACTTGCTCCCCGGCCGGCGCGGTGTGAACCGGAGCAACCAATGCTGGTCGTCGAAGCTGTCCGCCTGGCTGTCGATCCAACCGTAGCACAGGGCGACGTCGAGGGAGCCGGTCTCGATCCCCGAGCCTTTCCTGGCGAACTTGAGCCACAGTCCATCCGCCGTCGTGTGGTGTTCTTCGAGCCACACCTCGCGGGCAGCCAATGGGATCATAGTCAGTTCGCGCTTCCTGGTGTTCATGGCTTCTCCTCTGCGACTAGTAGTGCCGCTGTCCCGAGCAGAACAACGAAAGCTCCCATCCTCCGAACCTACGCACTGTAAGATTCTACATACGGTCGGCATCCTTCCCCAGCTATTCACCGATCTCCCGGTACAAGAGGACTCCGAAGGATGCCGGTTGAGTTTCAGGAATATCACCTTATGCTACGACCAGACGACCGGGTACGACAGGCGAAGGAGATCCATGAGGAAAGTGGTCGCGGTGGAGTTGGTGTCGCTGGACGGCGTGATGGAGTCGCCGGAAGAGTGGGCTTTCTTCTACTCAAACGACGAGATGGAGGATGCCAACGCGGCTGGAATGGCCGCGTCGGATGCGTTGCTGATGGGGCGAGTCACGTACGAGCAGATGGTCGCCTACTGGCCCAACCAACCTGATGGCACGCCGATGGTGGACTACATAAACAGCGTGCCCAAGTTCGTCGCCTCTACGACCCTGCAAGAGCCCCTCGAGTGGAACAACTCGACCCTGATCGAGGAGAACTTCGCGGAGGAAATTATCGAACTGACGCAGCAACCGGGAGAGGACATCACGATCCTCGGAAGCGGCGCTCTCGTCCGTTCGCTGCTTCGAGGCAACCTCCTCGACGAGCTCAGGCTCATGGTTCATCCCGTGGTTCTGGGCACCGGGAAGCGGCTCTTCGCTGACGGGAGTGATCGGAAAGCGCTGGAGCTCGTCGACTCGAAGACATTCGGCACGGGCGTCCTCTACCTCACCTACCAGCCGCTACAGAGCTGAAGCCATATCTGTTGAGTCAGGACGGTATGCGAATTACCTGTCGCGAGGGAGCGATCCGAAACACAACCCGTTCACTGCGGATCGGGGTTTGGTAGGGCTTGCCTCGGTACTTTTGGGACAATTCGTCGATGTGCTCTCTCGCCTCCTGACCCTTCACCTTCTCTACGACTTCCCCGCGCACTTCGACGAAGCGATAGGGGTCCTCCTTGTCCCAGATCGTGACGGTCACCCTCGGGTCGCGTTCGACGTTGCGAAACTTCTGGCGGTGCACCTCGGTGTTG
>DATDKO010000150.1:0-12770 GCA_036519935.1 Rubrobacter sp.
ATGTCACCGATCGACAGGCACCTACGATGATCGGTGGTCATCGTAGGTCGAACGCAGAGCATGAACGCCTACCAGATCGCTCACGATTTGGGCTGCAATCCACAAACCGCACGCAACGCCATACACGCTTTCAACGAGAAGGGACTCCCGGAGGCCCTTCAACCAGGTTCCAAGCATCCGCGCACCGTTCATAGGGCCTTCCTCCAGGGTCGAAAGCAGGCTGAGGCATTGAGGTAGATGCCCCACCGCTCTCCGAGGGAGTTTGCCAGGAACACGGCCTCTGGACGCCTGAGATGGCAGCACAGGTGAGCTTTGAACAAGGCTTGGTCGAAAAGCGCATCTCGGGGGAGACCCTCCAGGATACTTTGGCGCGCCTTTCCAGAGTACGCTGGCACAGAGCCAAGCGCTGGATCACTTCCCCCGATCCCCTGTATGAAAGAAAAAGGCGGCACGACCGACTGATGAGGGTAGCCGAGGCCGATTCCGGGTGGGCAGTGGGTTTCTGCGAGGAGTGCTGGTGGAGCCGCCTGGCTTTGCCTACCTTGAATACATGGAGTGAGGAGGGAAAGCCCCTTCGCCTCATCCAGAAGTCGGTCGCCAAAGTCGATCCCGACCCCAAAGCTCTCTCCTGTTACGGATTCTATATGCCGCAATTCGACGAGACGTTGATCAGGTTCGTGGACGGTCGGCCCGTGAGTTCCATAACGACTCAATTTTTCCGATGATGCGCTGAGAAGCTCGAAGAGCTCGGCAACAGAGTGCTGCTTCTCATCTGGGACAACGCGAGCTGGCACATCTCCAAGGAGGTCAGACGCTGGCTCGGCTCCCACAACCGCCGTGTCAAAGTGAGCGGCGAAGGAGTGAGGATCGTGAGCTGCCTTTTGCCCAAGCAGAGCCCGTGGCTTAACGCCATAGAGCCCAAGAAGTGGATTCACGGCAAGCGGAAGGTGATCGACCCCGAGGGTCTCCTGGGCGCTCCAATGCTTCTACAAAAACGAGGGACCTATGTGTTGTAGGGAGCGTACCTCGCCGCGGCAGAGCGGGGCAGCCTGATGTCCATCCGCAACCCCCCGTGGTGTTCTCCTGAGCGTGAATCTCGGCCAGCCCGTAGAGCCGGCTCGCCGCAGCATATTTGGCGTGCGGGATAAGGACTTCCATCCTCGTCCGCCCGGAGGCAATGGAGCGAAGCATCTCCTCCAACAGCGCGTCACAGCCCTCAAGAGCGCTTATCATGACGGCCTCAGGGTACTGCCTGCGCAGCTCCCTGGCACACTCTTCCGAAACTAAGTCCATCCTGTTCAGGCACAGCATCGTGGCACCAGCGCCGGACCCGTTGGATCTCCCGAGGGTCTCGGCGAGCGTGCCACCCACCGTCCGCACCACGTCTTCAAGCTCTTCGCTGGAGGCGCCAGCCCAGAGTACTACTACGTCCGCGTCCCGCGCCGCATCCAGCGTGGATGCCAATGAGTGGACCAAATGCGTCGGAATCTTGGGCCGCCTGCACCGGGATCTCAGTCCCGAGACCCCTCGCGGACAATGTGTCCGGCCCGAGCATCCCCGGCACGCGGAGATCAGCCTGGCGCACCTCGGGCCGACCTTCGCATAGTGTGTCGCCTCATCACCGGTGCACGGCATACCCACGCCACTTGCGACTTGATCTCAGAATAGCCGTTCCCGGTGTTGGGATGCGGGGATGCGGGGATGCGGAGGTGGTATTATGCATGTTTAACGAGCCGGTCCTTGACTGATTTCCAACCTTTACGGACGGCACCTCTATGTCGATCACGCCGGTCGAGTTTCTCCATCCGCGATGCCAGATGCCTCACGCGCCCCTTGTGGTGCCGGATCTTTTGGCGCTCCTCTTTCATGGCACTCCGGAGCTCTTTCTCTGGTCGGTCGCCGTGCTGCGCTGCTCTTTCGTTTAGCCTCCTTAGCTGCTGCAGCTTGTACCTGTGCGTCTCGAGCTCCCGCTGTTGATGGCGAAGGCGCCGGGCGACCCTCTCGCGCTCCACGCCCCGATTGGCCACAAGGAGGATCCCTTGCGGGTAGTAGCGTAACAAAGCCAGCATTCCCGCAAGTCCCTGCCACCACCGCCCCTCTTGGAGGTGAGTTCGTACTTGGTTGACCACAGGGGCGCCGTGCCAGTCTCGCCAGAGTCTCTCCCCGGCTTTGTAAGCGGCCTTGTAGCGGGCGTCCTCTTTTACGCGTTTGCGCTGCGAGCGGAGTGCGGCCATGTTGTACTTCAACATCAAGGTGCGATCGCGGGTCATGTTCCCCTCGTGGCGGCGTATCTCAGCCACGAGAGTATCGTGACAGTAGACCGGGAAACGCTCCAGGATACGATAGTAGAGGTCGTAGTCTTCCGCGGCCTTATAAGAGGTATCGAAGCCACCAACAGCGTCGAAAACGGAACGCCGATACATCACCGCCGGTACGTAGACCGGGCAACTGCGCAACAACTCGAGGTAAGGGTCATCCCTCACCCGAAACTGCTCCCACCCAGGCACGATGGAACCATCAGCAGTAATCTTCCGGCAAATTCCGGAGACGAAGGCACATCCGGGATGCGCCTCTAGCTCCCTTACCCCTACCTCCAGAGCCTCTGAGACCAGACGGTCATCGGAGTCCAAAAACACTACATACTCACCCCCCGCCTCCGCCAAGCCCCTGTTCCTCGCCGCTGCCTGGCCCTTGTTCTCCTGCCTTATGAGCCTTACCCTTGGGTCCTCCTTGGCGTAGCCTGAGGCCACTTCCTCTGTGCCGTCTTTGGAGCCGTCATCGACGACGATAATCTCCAAGTCAGTGTAGACCTGGCAGAGGACACTCTGCATGGCCTCGCCCAGGAAGCGCGCCTGGTTGTAACAGGGGATCACCACGCTGACCTTGCCTCCCTCAGGGTGACTGCCAAAGAAGGGTCGGGAGCCATCAATGTCCCTCGCTGCGCCGGTGTTCTCGTTCATCTACCCCCCAGCCCGGCGTTGAGTAGCTCGTTCATTACAAGTCTCCCTGAGTCGCTCTGAGACTCTAGTATTGTACGGATTCGGGCCGTCATAGGCCTCGTGACAGATTGCATCGCCAAATAGCATCTTATAGCATTGAACGATGAGGCCTGATATCGTAGATGTGGCATGCAGATCGAAACACTCGCATTCGTACGCCCACCCACAACGGGTGACCAGCAACTGGCTTCGCGCCTGTTCAAGGGCTTTAGAGACGCATCACACAGCGTTACCGTGTACTCCTCGCCCGAGGTATGCACCCTGTCCCCAGAGAATTTGAGTAACACCACCTTGCTTGTGGCGAGTCCGAGGCAGTGCATCGAGGCGAGTGGCGACGAACCGGAATTCCTCTCGAAGGTAGCCTGCGCACGAAACCGCATCCTGGCGTCCGTCGGTCCGGTGCATAGTCCGGGATATCTGGCACGGCTAAGGAGAGGTATCTACTTTGATGCCCTATTTGACCTAGGCTTTGCGTCGCAGAAAGACAGCCACTCTGAAGTTTCCGACCTACCTTACCACTTCGTATTCAACGGCCTTACCCGAGAAGAAGAACCGTTGGCAAAGGAGCCGTCAAACCAGGCAGAGCGTACGATCCCGTGGGTCCTGGTGGGACCCCGGAGTGATAGGAACCGGGATCTCCTGGGGGCGTTGTTCGAACATCAAATCGACCCAGGGGGCTTCTGCCTCTTGCAGGCCCGCATGAAGAACACGACCCAGCCAGAGTCCGTGCTTGGTGGCGCGCAACTCTCGGCAATCCTGTCGAAAACCAGATATTATCTGTGGGGTGCCGAACGTGATGGCATGTATTATGAGAGTTTTCGTTTTATCGTCCCGCTGTTGGCAGGGACGGTGCCATGCAAGATAGACCCGGCTCTCACCGCTGCAGGGTTCGATGTCCCCGGCGTCTACCCTTCTGTATCGGCCTTCGATACGCAAGTGCGGGACATAGGGTATAGTGGAATGTATCGTCGTGCCAGAGACTTCTACGTCTCCAGAGGGCGGTTGGGGGAAAATTTGTCCGAGGCGTTACGTCTTGTCTGAGTCCAAGATACTGCAGAGCACAAATCGTATAGAGTCCGCTGTCCTCACCAATCAGGGCTTGGGCCCGCTCTACAAGGAGAGCAAGGCAGAGAACGGCGTAACTATCTTTATTCCCAACTGGAACCATCGACCTTATCTTCCCCGGTCGATACGCAGCGCCCTCCAGGCGATCGAGCGCCTCAAGGAGGCTGGTTACTCTGGAGAGCTCCTGGTCATCGACGATGCCTCCCGCGACGGCTCGCAGAAGTTCTTGCGCACGGTCCAGGTCATCTACGAGGACGCGCCGCTGAAGACCGTATTCTTGGAGCGCAATTTCGGCCTCCCGAGGCTGCGCAACCTGGCGATGCGGATGTCGCGCTACCGGCACGTGTGCATGTTGGACGCCGACAACCAGCTCGTTGCGAACAATCTGCCACTGTTCTTGCAGAGCGGTGTGCAGACAGGCGCTGCGTTGGTGCACGGTCTTTTGATAGACAAGCGAGAAGGGAAGATGACAGGTCTAAGGTCGCATAAAGTCGCAAGCATGCGCCTTACGGCAGGTAACTACATAGACGCCTTCGCCTTGCTAGACGCGACGAAAGTGCTAAGAGCCGGGGGTTTCGTCACCGACCAGAGGCTCTACGGTTACGAAGATTGGGAGATGATCCTACATCTGATCGCCGAGGAAGAGGAGGTCGTGTTCGTACCTGTCGTGATGGGCTACTATCATTTGACTCCTGGATCTATGTATGCAGAGACAGCGGAGGACAAGGGGCCTCCCGCACGCTCTGCTGCGCCTGAAGTGGTCACTTTGCTGCGGCGTATGTTCGCCCAGACCGGGACACGGGAGTGGGATGCCGTCAAAGTGGGACGCCTCTACCACCCTGCGGTAGGCTACATTGACTGACGGTAGGCTCTACCGGGAAGCAATCATGACTTCTACCAGCAGCGAGTGGACCGCGCAGGTCGTCGAACATACGCTGCGGCTCGAAGAATACAGGAAAACCATAAGCAGGCTCTTCCCGGCGCTACCAAAGGACCTCCTCGACGAGAGATCGATCAAGGACGTCGATGCCCTCCTCCTGGCGCTCTTCCTGCGATGTTACCCGCACGAGCTGAGCGTACTCGTCGTAGGCACGTTCTTCGGGGTAGCCGCCTTCCACTTTGCAGGCCAGCCCAGCGTGTTGAGGGTGCTTGGTGTAGACTCGGACCCGCCCGAGGACGCTGGCAAGACGTCGAATATAGACATCGCGCGAGCGGCCCTCGCTGAGTTTGCCGATGAAAGCGTCAAGATACAGCTTCGGACAGGCGATGTAAGCAGCGCCTGGACAAAGTCAGTGCAGGATCTCCCGGAAGACGAACCACTGCTGGCGTTCGTGGGCGGGGTGCGCACCAGGGAGGCGGTGGACGCAGATCTTCAGTCTATCTTCGACGCCAGCCCGCGCGCCGTTGCCATCCTGGACCACTGCAGGGGTGACGGGGGACCTTTCGTACAGGCAGGAATCGCGGACTGTATGCAGAGAGCGCCGGGAAAGTACCACTTTCGGCTCTTCGGTGACCTGACTTCGGGTATGGCGACGAGTAATCTTGGAATCGTCTATCCCGATGAGGATTCTGCGGAGGTACAGAGGTGCCTGGCAGAGCTAGCTCGTCTTTTTAGCGAACGGTTGGACCCGCTATGGTTGGCGAGTCGGGAGCAAGAGTTGATCGGCATAGTAAGCACCTACAGGGACGAGGCGGACACCCTGAGCGGGCAACATCAGGACTTGATCGGCGAACATCAATTGCTGGCCGGCCGCAACACAGAGCTCCAGAAACGCATCTCCCAGCTCGAAAAGCGAAAATCCAAGCTGCAAGAGCGCAACGCCAGCCTCAAATTGGAGAAAAAGGGGCTTCAGAGTCGGACCTCTCAACTTGAGAGGCGCATCTTCCAGCTCGAGAAGCGAACGTCCCAGCTAGAGGAGCG
The DNA here is from genome assembly GCA_036519935.1 of Rubrobacter sp. Lineage (GTDB taxonomy): Bacteria > Actinomycetota > Rubrobacteria > Rubrobacterales > Rubrobacteraceae > Rubrobacter_D. The sequence goes on from DATDKO010000150.1 coordinate 5,986, forward strand.
CAACTCCAGGCTCAAAGAGGAGAGGTTGCTAGTCGTCTCGAAACTCAGCGACTATCGTAGTGCAGGCCGCTACAAGCTGGCTGATGCGGTAACGAAGAACATTCTTCGCATACCGGGCGCAAAGGCCGTGGCAAGACGCACCAGGCAGAATGAGTAGGGCCCTGCCGTCGAGGCTGGTCGCGTATTCCCACTTCCTGTAACATCTATGTTATGAACCGTAGGCTTACTTCCGAAGGCGCGTAGGGAGAAACAGGTCGCATGGAGCACTTTGATGTGGGTGTCGTCGGGACGGGCTACGTCGGGCTGGCGACGGGAGCGTGTCTTGCCTATGTCGGACACAGGGTGACATGCCTGGACAACAACGAGGAGCGCGTGGCATGCCTCAGAGAGGGAAGGGTCCCTTTCTACGAGCCCGGCCTCCTGGAGCTGATCGCCAAGAGCGCAGGAAGGCTCCAATTTGCCAGCTCCGAGAGACTGACCGAGGTCGTACGAGGGTCGGACGTCCTCTTCGTAGCGGTCGGCACGCCGCAGGGCAGTGGCGGATCGGCCGACCTCTCGAACGTGGCCAACGTGGCCCGCGCGATAGGACGCGCCCTCGGCGGTTCGACACCACGCGAACTTCCGCTCGTCGTAGTAAACAAGAGCACGGTGCCTGTCGGTAGCGCCTACTACGTCTCCACGTTGGTCGGCGAGGGCATAGACGAGGCAGGAGGCCAGGGCGCCGAGTTCAGGATCGCCTCCAACCCGGAGTTCTTGAGGGAGGGCAGCGCCGTACATGACTCCCTCTTCCCCGACCGCGTGGTGGTAGGGACGGACTCCAGGGAGGCCCTCGAGGCCCTCAGGACCCTCTACACCCCGATAGTGGAGCAGAGCTTCCCAACGGAATGGGATCCCCGCCCCAAGGTCGCAGTACCGTTCGTGACCACGGACCTTGGGAGCGCGGAGATGATCAAGTACGCTTCAAACGCTTTCCTTGCGACCAAGATCAGCTTCATAAATGAGGTCGCCAATCTCTGCGAGCTGGTCGGCGCCGACATCTCCGAGGTTGCCTACGGCGTCGGCCTCGACGACCGCGTGGGGTCCCGTTTCCTCTCTGCGGGGCTCGGATGGGGCGGGCCGTGCTTCCCCAAAGACGTGGCCGCCCTGAAGGCCACAGCGCGCGAGTACGAGCACGAGACCCCGCTCCTGGACGCAGCCGCTGCTGTAAACGAAAGGCAGCGCAGAAGGGTGATCCACAAGCTCCAGCGAGATCTCCACTCCCTCAAAGGCAGGCGCGTGGCCCTGCTCGGGCTCTCCTTCAAGCCGAACACCGACGACCTGAGAGGGGCCCCGAGCCTGACGATAGCCGGCGCGCTGAACTCCCTCGGGGCGAAGGTAGTAGGCTACGACCCTGTTGCAGGCAAGGCCGCATCACAGCTCACGCCCGACATTCAGGCCGTCTTCGACCCCTACGAGGCGCTGAGAGGGGCCCACGCGGCGGTCGTGGTGACCGAGTGGGAGGAGGTGAAGGGCCTTGATCCGAAGAAGGTTGCTTCGCTGATGCGGGAACCAAAGCTCATAGTGGACGGCCGTAACGTCCTCGATGCGGTCGCCTCACAGGAAGCAGGGCTCCTGTACAGGGGCTTCGGACTTGGCTATGACAGGGGCTAGGCCAGCGATCAGAAGGCCGCGGGCGCTGGTTACGGGAGGGGCGGGTTTCATCGGGAGCCACCTCTGCGAGAGGCTCCTTTCCGAGGGCTACAAGGTCGTCTGTATAGACAACCTCAGCACGGGCGTCCTCGAGAACGTGGCCCCCTTCCTGGCCCACGAGGCGAACTTCGAGTACATAGACCAGAACGTGAGTGTCCACATAGAATTTCCCGGAGAGCTCGACGAGGTCTACCACTTCGCCTCCGCCGCGAGCCCGGCCGACTTCGGGCGTCTCCCCATAGAGATACTAAGAGCCGGAGCCCAGGGAACCCACAATGCCCTCGGATTGGCCCGCTCCAGGGGGGGGCGCTTTATGCTCGCCTCCACGTCGGAGGTCTACGGTGACCCGCTCGTGCACCCTCAGCACGAAGAATACAGGGGCAACGTAAGCACAACGGGCGTGAGGAGCGTCTACGACGAGGCCAAGCGCTACGCCGAAGCCCTGACAATGGCCTATCATCGCCACCACAGGGTTGACACCAGGATCGTGCGCATCTTCAATAGTTACGGCCCCAAAATGAGGGAAGACGACGGCAGGATGGTGCCGAACTTCATACGACAGGCCCTCTTGGGCGAGCCCCTTACCCTCTACGGCGACGGCACCCAGACCAGGAGCGTGCAGTACATCGACGACCTTATCGAAGGCGTGATCCGCCTGATGAAAAGCGACGATACCCGCCCGGTCAACATCGGCAACCCCGTCGAGTACTCCGTGCGCGAGGTCGCCGAGATGATTATTGAGCTATCGGGCTCGCGGAGCGAGATTTCCCACCAGCCTCTCCCCGAGGACGATCCCAAACAACGTTGCCCTGATATAACCCGCGCCAGAGAAGCTCTGGATTGGGAGCCAAAGACCCAGGCCCGCGAGGGCCTCGCGAAGACCCTCGACTGGTTCGCGTCTGTGGCAGAGGCCCGAGCTCGATCCGAGGGTTCGCCCGCAACAAGCGGCGGAGGCTCCTGAAGTGCGGATCCTCGTGACCGGGGGAGCCGGGTTTGTCGGCTCGTACGTAGCAGAGTATCTGCTCGGTCGTGGTCACGAGGTTGCCGTCGTCGACGACCTCTCCACGGGCAGGCGCGAGAAAGTCCCCAAGGGGGCGCAGTTCTATGAGGATGACATCCGCTCGGGGTGTGATGAGATCTTCAGGGACTTCGATCCCGATGCGCTCTGCCACCAGGCCGCCCAGATGGACGTGAGGCGCTCGGTAAGAGAGCCGGACTTCGACGCCGAGGTCAACGTCCTCGGAACCGTTCGCCTCCTCCAGAACTGTACTGAATACGGCGTGGAGAAGGTCGTCTTCGCCTCAACGGGCGGAGCCGTATACGGCGAGCAGCAGGTGCTTCCCACCCCCGAAGACCACCCGTTGTACCCCGTTTCCCCCTACGGGGTCTCCAAGCTCGCGTGCGAGCGCTACATGCACTACTACCACGTCCAGTTCGCCCTGCCCTATGTCGCGCTGCGCTACGCCAACGTCTACGGGCCGGGTCAGGACCCACACGGAGAAGCAGGGGTCGTGGCCATCTTCTGCGGCAACCTGGCCAGAGGTAAGACCTCAAGGATAAACGGCGGCGGGGAACAGACGCGCGACTACCTCTACGTCGAAGACGTAGTACGCGCAAACGTACTGGCCCTCGAAAACGAAGTCCCCTCGGGGGCCTACAACATCGGTACCGGCGTCGAGACCAGCGTGAACCGCCTCTACGATCTGCTACTCGAGATCTCCGGCAAGGACCTTCCACCTCAGCACGGACCGTCCAAGCCGGGCGAGCAGCTCCGAAGCTGCGTAGACCCTAGCCTGGCCGGACGTACTTTCGACTGGCGCGCACAAACTGGCATACGCACGGGCCTCGAAGAGACCCTTCTCTCCTTCGCTGCGCTGGATGGCTCCGGGTAATAAGTCTCGGCCATCCTCTGTTGTAGCTCTTCCCAGCCGCCGCGATCATCACCAACGCCTGGTGGTGATGAAACCCCAGGCCTACCTGACGGTGGCGGCATATTCCTCGTACGTTCGCCGATGCATCTACTTCTCGCCGGCCAGGTTCTCCTCAGACATGGTTATTCAGGTAACGTCTCACCTTCTCCATGCCAGCGGGTCATATGATCGGCGTGGGTTCGCAGGTACGCCGCAGGACCGAAGTGGTAGTCGTAGAACTCCAGCTCCAGGTGGTGAGCCTGCAGGTAGGTCAGGATGAAGATGCTCGGGACGGTGCCGGGGAACTTCCCGAAGCGATCGTAGATGTACTGTGCCATGATCGCCACGCACACCTTGAACTCCTCGCTGTGGACCTGTGCGCTGCTCCGCACCCTGGTGCTCTCCTTCCAGGGACCCGGCGTATTCGGGTGGAACGGTCCTCCCGGACCGAACTTCCGCTCGGCGAAGGCTTCGACGGCGGCACGCATGTCCGGATAGTGGGGCGGGCAGTAGCCTGCGAAGACTCCTGGCAAGCCCGTTGGGTTAGGCAGCGGCCAGCGCTCGTCGGTGTCGTAGCGAAAGCCCAATCCAGGCACCTCGGGGTCGCCGCTGGCCCCTAGAACGGTGTAGCGGTCGATGCCGTCGAACATCCAGCCTCCCAGGCCCATCGCCTGCAGCATCAGCATGCCGGCGTAGCAGGAGGTCGAGAGCTCGGCGGTGCACTCGGTGAGGGCATACTGTTCGGCGAAGGTAAGTGGCAGGGGCTCCTCCAGGTCAACGAGGTGAGAGAAGCGCTCGAGCCCCGGGATCTGCTCCCCGTTGACGTCGTCGTAGATCCCGTATCCGTTCTGGACCAGGAAGCAGAGGACGGCGATCATGTGCTGGGCTATGTCCCCCACCGGTATGAGCAGAGTGCTCCCCGGACAGTTGGCGCACCAGGTGTTGTGTCCCTCCATGTAGGGCTCTTCGGCAGGGATGTATAGCCTATGGTCAGATAGTTTGCGTATCCGGCCCCGGTGGGCATCCACTATCGCATCGAGGCCGGGTAGCCCGTCGGTTGTTTGCTCGACGAGCGCAGGGGCGTCGCGGGTCTCGAAGAGGTAGACACCCTCGTCATCGGTGAAGAACACCTCGCTGGTGTGGAAACCCGCCGCCGAAGGGAAGGTGCGGCCGCCCGCGGCTCCGGAATAGTTCGAGAGATGGGGAGCGTACCGGGCGTGGCGCATGATCATGTAGTGCCAGCCCGTGTTGCCTGCCGCCGCCGTCAACACCAGCATCTGCTCCAGCTCGGACAGCGGCAGAGGATCGTGTCGGGAGGTGAAAGCCAGTGGCCCGTCGGGGATCGAAGCTCCCAGAGAGAACCGGCGGGCTCGCCTTCCAAATAGCGCTTCGACCAACGGAAACCCCAGCACATCTTGTAGGCCGGACGGATGTGCTCTGGTCTCCATGGACTTTCTCCTCTCCTGGTATCTCGGCTCATCTTGCCATGGGAGAGGCCGCGAAGCTACTGATGCTCCTTGCGCCCGCTGGATAATAGGCCAGCGTCCCGCACTCTCGACCTGTTATGGAGGACTAGCCAGGCACTTCGGCGGCGAAGTCCTCCGGCGTCTAGCAGCATTCGGGCTTATCCGAGTCCCCGTGTCCGCGCTGGGAGAGCGCGATGATAGCTTCCCCTGTTGGGTCGCCTCGCTCTGGGCGAAGTGGAGCTTCACACCCGTGGCCAACTCCAAGTCGTTCTTCGGCCGGTGCATCGCTTACCTCTCTTATCGAGTCGGGTTGGCGGTTGTGGATCTTTTCTCTCGTGTCGCCTACACATCACGGGACGTGGCGTGTGGTGCCGAGACTCTGCCGCTGGCGCCCACTGGAAGGTGAAGGATCGAATCTCGAGCCGAAGGACCGACCCTCCGGTCACTGACGAGAAACGCCGCGACCAGAGCGCTGGCGAGCGCGAGCCCAGCAGAGATTACCATCACGACCCGGAATCCGGCGACGAAGGACTCGTCTATGGCGCGCTCGATGTGCGCCGCCGTCGCCGCCTCCACACCCTCAGGGGCCTCCGCCGCCCCGAGATGGGTCTTCGCCGCCTCCATCTCGCTGCGAACCTCGCCGGACAGGTCCATGCTGTCCAGGCGCGCGTCCAGGCTCGCGGAGAACACCCCGTAGGCGAACACGCCGAGCAGGGCTACCGCCAGGAGCCCGGCCACACGGGCCACGGCATTGTTCACCCCCGAGGCAAGACCTGAGTGCTCCCCATCGACCGAGCCGAGTGCCACCGTAGTAAGCGGGGTTATGGCCAGCGCCATCCCGATGCCCTGAACGACCATCGCAGGGAAGAACGAGGTCCAGTAGGAGCCGTGATCCACCCCAGGCACGGCGAACAGCAAGAGACCCACAAGGACGGCGAGCGAAGCCACCACCAGCGGTATCTTCGTCCCGAAGCGGGCACTGATGCGTCCCGAGAGGCGACCGATCAGGAAGGCCATAGCCACGAACGGCAAGAACACGCTGCCGGCGACTAGGGCCGAGTATCCGTGGACCTGCATCATGAGGAAAGGCAGGAAGTACAAGGAGCCGGTAAGGGCCATATAGAAAAGTAGTGTCACCAGGTTCGCACCGTCGAAGTTCCTGGAACGGAACAGTGAGGGTGGCACCATCGGATCCTTGGCGTGGCGCTCCACAGATACGAAGGCCGCAAGGGCGATCGATCCTAGACCGAGAGCAGCGAGCACCCTCGGGGCTCCGAGGCCCCAGACCGATGATTCGATTAGACCGTAGACAAGACCCGCGAGCCCGGTCGTAGCTAGAACAGCGCCAACCAGGTCCAGGTTGTGTGCCTCGGGGTCCCGGCTCTCGGGCACGTGCCAAAGCGCGATGGGTATGGCCACGGCGGCCAGCACCGGGTTGATCAAGAAAGCGGCCCGCCAGGAGACCTCCGCGACGAGCCAGCCGCCCAGAACCGGCCCCACAGCCATCGCGATGGCGCTGAGAGCCCCCCAGGTCCCGATGGCCTTCGCCTTGAGCCTCCCCTCGAACGAGGCCCCGATGATCGCCAGCGACGCAGGCACCAACAGGGCCCCTCCTACGCCCTGCACACCCCGGGCAGTGATGAGTTGCGCGGTACCGGGGGCTAGGGCGCACCAGAGCGAGGCTACGGCGAAGATCGTCGCGCCAAGGACGAAGAGGCGC
>DATDKO010000151.1:0-2423 GCA_036519935.1 Rubrobacter sp.
CCCCGGCCTTTGCGTTCTGTTGCTTATCGGGTTCTACGCCGGAGTAACGTTCTCCGCCTGCATGCCCTTACGCCCCTGGGTCGCCTCGTACGTTACCTTGGCGCCCTCGTCGAGGGTCTTGAAGCCCTCTCCCGCTATCCCCGTGTGGTGCACGAAGAGATCCTCACCCCCGTCGTCGGGGGAGATGAAGCCGTAGCCCTTCTCGTCGCTGAACCACTTTACTGTTCCTTGGGCCATATACTGGAGCCCACCTTTCGTATTCCTGGGCCCCACTAAACGGAAAAGCCACCCTCTATCACGGGGTGGCGCTTCGTCTACTGTAAACCCACCTTACGTTACCGCTACATAGTATACCAGAATCTCGCAGAGGGTTGTCAATATCTCGCCAGGATGCACGGGGGACGAACGCGCTCCTCTCGCAGCGCCTCCTCCGGAAACCTTCTCGTTTCCCGCTCGCATCCCTCCTCAGTGGTAGTCCGTGAACTATGTTACCGTGCCCCGGGCCAGGCTTTATAGGCCGGACCCCGCGTTTCGCGTACGAACTTCTCCAACGCTTCGACGAACCTCTCGACCTCTTCTTCGGTGTTGTACGGGGCGAGGCCTGCGCGGACGAACCCGCCGCTGTCCCCTATGCCGAGCTTCTCGGCGAGCGTCGAGGCGTAGAAGTCTCCCGCCGCGATGAAGAAACCGTGCTCAAGCATCCGCGCGCAGACATCCTCAGGCGTGTGTCCCTGCACCCTGAAGGCGACGGTCGGGGTCTTACGGACGCCTTTCGGAGGGGCGTAGAGCTTTACGCCGGGGAGATCCCTGAGGGATGCTCGGAAGAACTCGGCGAGTGCGGCTTCGTGCTCTTCGATGGCCTTCATGGCACTGGCGAGCTTCTCCCGCTGCGAGGCACCTTCGCCCAGGGAGGAGATGAAGTCCAGGGCGCCCTTCACGCCGGCTATCCCCTCGTGGTTCTGGGTACCCGTTTCCAGCTTGTCCGGGATGTGATCCGGCGCCGGATCGAGCCTGTAGACACCCATCTTCTCGAACAGGTCGCGCCCTATGGCCGTCACACCGACGTGAGGGCCGAAGAACTTGTAGGCCGAGCAGGTGATGATGTCGGCCCCCATTGCGTCGCGGTCTAAGGGGATGTGTGGGGCCGCATGCACGGCGTCGACGGCTACGAGAGCTCCTGTTCTGTGGGCTCTCTCGGCGACGACAGCCACGTCGTTCACGGTACCGACCGCGTTCGACGCCAGGCCGATGGCTACGAGTTTCGTCCTTTCGTTGATGTTCTGCTCGAGGTCGTTCTCGTCGAGGGTGAGGGTCTCGGGATCTACTCTGACCCAGCGCACTCTCGCCCCCTGCTCTGCGGCGGCGATCAGCCAGGGATCCACGTTGGCGCGGTGGTCGAGCTCTGTGACGACGATCTCCGAGTCTTCGTCCCATCCGCGGGCGAGGGCGCGGGAGACCGCGAACGTCAGGGTAGTCATGTTAGCCCCGAAGGCGATCTCGTCGGGCTCGGCCCCCAGGAAGTCTGCCGCCGCCATGCGGGTGTCGGCCAGGATCGCCTCTGTCTCAGTGCTCGTTGGGAAGACGCCGTGCAGATTGGCCCCGCCGCGCTCCAGGTAGCCAGAGATGGCGTCGATAGCCTGCCGCGCCACCTGCGAGCCGCCTGGTCCGTCGAAGTAGACGACGCCGCGACCATTATGCGTCCGGCCGAGCGCCGGGAACTGCTCGCGGACGGCTTGCACGTCGAACGTACGCTGCATAAGTCCTCCCACCTCGAAACCTCCTGCCCGCCGAGTTTATATCAGGCGGGGGCTGGAGGACGATGCTACCTTACTCCCTGCAGTGGAACAGAGGCAAGGAGGTCGTTTTGTCAAGGCGTGTGATCAGTAATCCCAGCCTGCCGGCGCCCATGCGTGGGGGTGCGTTCTCTTCCGGGGTCGAGGCTCCGGCGGGGCGCACGATCTACGTCTCGGGACAAGTCTCGATGGACGCAGAAGGAAATGTGGTCGGAGAAGGAGACATAAAGCTCCAGACACAGACGGTACTCGAGCACGTGAAGACCGTGGTCGAGGAGGCTGGCGGCGGAATGGACGACATAGTCAAGGTAACCGTCTTTATAAGGGACATGCGGCTCTACGATGAGATCCACGAGGTCAGGAGAAGGTACTTCGGAGAACCCTATCCGGCGTCTTCGATGGTCGAGGTCTCCGCCCTCATAGACCCGAGGCTCCTCATCGAGATCGAAGCCGTAGCGGTGATCGGGTAGAGGGTGACCAGCAACATGGCCGGTGGGCGCGGCCTCCTGTAGAATCCTGGCACAGGGTTTGGTGCGGGTTGTCCACGAAGATCGAATCGTACCGCCGGGACGTCAGGGGGATTACTTTGCCGCTCGACTACACATATCGCATCCAGTCGCCGCACCGTCC
>DATDKO010000152.1:0-4063 GCA_036519935.1 Rubrobacter sp.
CGACGATATGAGCGGGAAGACCCGCCTCAGGGGCGACGTGCTCGACCCTGGGGTCACGACGGCTGAGGCAGAGGTGGCGGCGAAGAAGGCCAGGGAAGCCCTCTCCGAGCAGCTAATGCTCAAAGCCGAGGGGAAGAGTTGGACCCTCTCACCGGCGGATCTGGGGTCGGTTCTCGATGTCACCAAGCAGGACGGTAAGATCGATGTCAGCCTCAACCGCGACCATCTGGACGGCCGGCTCACCAACGTCTACAACGACCTTACGATCAAGCCCGTCGAGGCCAGCTACGACTTTGACGCGGACGGCGATATTTTCGTCAAGCCCAGCCACGAAGGGCGGAGCGTCGAGGGCGAGAAGCTACTCGACTCCATACAGAGTGGCCTCTTCGAAGGCAAGCGCGAGTACCAGGTGCCTATTACGGTGGCCAAGCCGCATTACACTACCGCCGAGCTCGAGGCCAAGAAGCCTTCCGAGCTACAGGGCACTTACAGAACCAACTACACGGCGACCACAGACCAGGGCCAGACGCGGGTGGAGAACCTCAAGATCGCTTCTGGTGCCATTAGCGGTACGTTCGTGGCGCCGGGTCAAACGTTCTCGATGCTCGACCACGTTGCCAACCTCGACTACTTCCAGACGCACGTCATCGTGAACGGCGCAGAGACTGTGGACGAGGGAGGCGGTCTCTGCCAGGTCACCTCGACGCTCTACAATGCGGCCCTCTACGCTGGTATGGAGGTAACGGAGCGCACCGCCCACTACTCGCAGTTGCCTTACATCAGGCCAGGCATGGACGCGACGGTCTGGTACGGTGGCCCGGGGTCCTCGGACGACCTGGACATGCAGTTCAAGAACACCTCTGACGGCTACGTGCTCTTGCAGGAGTATGTCTCGAACGACGGCTACATCTACGCCAACGTATACGGCGTACCTGACAAAGTCGAGGTGGAGATGTCGTCCGAGCCCATCTTCAGAGCCGAGGATGCCTCCAAGTGGGTAACGTACTACGAGAGAACGAGGAACGGCAAAGTCGTCTATCGTGATCAATGGGAGACCGCGTACGGCGCCCTGATAGACGACGAGGGCAAGAAGATCCCGACACCCGTCGTGCCCGTGGCAGAGATAGACGGAACCTACCTCGGGCCCGAGTTTTAAAGCAGCGGTCGAGGAGGTTCAACCTCCTCGACCGCTATTAGCATGTCAGCAATTCAGCTTGGCCCGCTCAAGTGCCTCGTCGCGAGAGCACATCCCTCCAAGGACTATTCTAGCCAGGTACGCCGGACTCCGGCTTCGAGAGGGCTCTCTGTCCGCTCAAGACGTCCTCTGGCCTGCCGCCGGGACGCAAGAGGTGAGCCCCTCCCCGCCACAGTAGCACTTCGGCGGGTGTGGGGTGGCTCAGGAAGCCCAGGTTGGAAGCCGAGTAACCGTAAGCCCCGCTGTAGAAGACGCCGATCAGGTCCCCTGCCTCAGGGCTGGCCAGGGGGATGTTGTTGCCGAACATATCGAGCGGCGTGCAACAAGGTCCGGCCACAGCAACGCTCTCCTCAGGCACCCCGCTCATGCGGGTAAGGTTGAGCAGCGGATAGGCCTTCCTGAACACCTGGCCCATGTTCCCCGTCGCCGTGAGGTGGTGGTTCATGCCGCCGTCCGTGACGACGAAGGTCTTGCCCCTCGTCTCCTTTACGTCGACGACTCTGGTGACGTAGACGCCGGCGTCGGCCACCAGGTAGCGCCCCAACTCGAAGAGATACCGGCATCCTTCGAGGCGCGGGTCCTGGCGGTAGGAGGAGAGCAGGTCGCGGAAGCCTTCGGCGAAGCCGTCAAGGTCGAACTCACTCATCTTCTCGAAGTAGGGGACCCCGAAGCCGCCGCCGAAGTCGATCATCTCAAGCGGACGGCCGGCCAGGTTCGCCGCCTCCAGAGCGATCTCCAGAATATTGCGGCAGTGCTCGAGGAGGGGTCCCACCTCGAAGACCTGTGTCGCCGTGTAGACGTGGACGCCGCGCAGGGCGAGTTCACGGTGGGATAGTGTCTTCTGTACCGCCTCCCCGAGCTCAGCCTGGTCCATACCGAACTGCCCGACAGTACCGCCCATGCGCATCCCCGAGCCCATAAGCTGGGCTTCGGGATTGATCCTGAGTCCCACACCGATGCTTTTGCCCGTCTCTCGGGCTATACGGGCGAGGCGGTCGATCTCGTGTACGGACTCGACGTTGACGGCGAAGATGCCCTCCATGACGGCGCGCCTTAGCTCGTCGTCGGTCTTGCCTGGACCCGCGAAGACGATGTCTTGGGGCTCGAAGCCTGCGGCCAGCGCCACCGCGAGTTCACCCGAGGAGGCGACCTCGGCCCCGGCCTCTCGCTCCGAGGCTATGAGCTGGCACACCCCGAGACTCGGGTTCGCCTTTACCGAGTAGGAGACCTCGGTCTCTAGAGTCTCCCTGACGCGGCTGACCCTCTCCGAGATCATCTCCCCGTGGTAGAGGTAGAAGGGCGTACCGTACTCCTGAGCCAGCTCGGAGATGGGAGTGCCGGCAGGGGCGAACTCGCCCCCGCTCGCCCCGCCGAAGCGCACGGCCAGGTCGTTGGCTTTATCCGTTTGAGTAAGCACTGCTTATCCCCTTGCGGTCGATCTTGCCAGAACCCGTCTTGGGCAGCTCGTCTCGGACGAGTATCTCCTTGGGTACCATGTAGGGAGGCCCGTTGTTTATGGCGTACTGCCTGACCCTGTCTACGGCCCCCTCCTCGCTGCCGTTCCTCAGGGAGATCGCGGCGATCACGTCCTGCCCGACGGCCGGGTTCTCGACCCCGAAGGCGCAGGCCTCGTGCACGAGTCCTGAGCCAAGCAGGAGGTTCTCGACCTCCTCGGGGCTCAGGCGGTAGCCCTGGTTCTTTATCATGGCGTCTTCGCGTCCCAGGAAGTACAGGTACCCTTCCGCATCGCGTTCTACGGTGTCGCCGGAGTAGACGACGCGCTCGACATCAAGTAGCTCTGGCGGGGCGAGCGGGTTCGGGCGGTAGGCCTTCCGTGTCGCCTCCTCGTTGCCCCAGTAGCCCATCGCCACGGTGGGGCCCCGGTGGACGAGCTCACCAGGCTCGCCTTGCGTCGCCTCTTTGCCTTCTTTGGTTATCACCATGATCTCGGTGTTCGGTATCGCCTTGCCGATGCAGTTGCCCTGCTCGGGGGAGGAACGGTGAATCTCCTCGGGCGCGAGGTATGTCGAGCGGAACGCTTCCGTCAGCCCGTACATGAGGAAGATCCTGGTCCCAGCGGGCTCCAGCAGATCCCTCAACTCGTCGAGGTTGGCCTGGGGTATCCTTCCCCCCGTGTTGGCGAGGTAGCGCAGATGCGTCAATGGGTTCTCCCTGATGGATCTGGCGCCCCGGATCAGGAGCGCCCACAGGGGCGGCACGCCGGTCACGCCCGTGATCTCGTGCCGCCTGAGCGCTTTCAAGAGGTCACCAGGCAACCTGGAGCGGAGTAGGTATAGGGTCGCGCTGGCCCGCAGGGAGGTCGTGAACTGGCTCATCCCCGCGTCGAAGTTGAGGGGGAGAGCCGAGAGTATCCGGTCTTCCGGCGTGTTCTCCAGGTACTCCGAGACGATCTGGGCCCCCACCACCACGTTGCGCTGACTCGTCGAGACGCCCTTTGGCATCCCCGTAGATCCCGAGGTGTAGAGGATGGTCCCTAGGTCAGACTCGGAGACATTCCTGTCCTCCTTTAGGCCTTCACCCTCTAAGGCCTCCGCTACGTCCACGTAGGAACTGGCGGCTGGTCCTTCAGGCTTCGCGCCCCTGTAGAAGGCGGTATCGACCGTCTTAGGCTGCAGTTCCTCGAGCTTCGGAGTGTCCCCGATCATGACCCTTATGTCACAGTCGCCGGCGAGATACTCGACCTGGGGCGCCTTGAACAGGGGGTTCACGTTGACGTAGGCGGCGCCTATGCGCGAGGCTGCGAGCATCGCCACGATGGCTTCCCAGGACTTCTCCAGGTAGACGCCGACCCTGTCGCCCCTCCCTACGCCCGCCTCCGCCAGAGCGGCTCCGAGGGAGCCGCTCTGG
>DATDKO010000153.1:0-4105 GCA_036519935.1 Rubrobacter sp.
TGAGCATCCGCCGAAAGGTCTCGTTGGGCAGCGCGAACACCCTGGAGTCGGCGAGCGCCCGCCACGTGGCCAGGAAAGGTTTACCCAGGAGAAGTGGTACCTCCGCGAAGAACTCGCCGGGGCCGTAAGTGTTCATGACCACCTCGCCACCGTCCACCCTCTTGCTCCACCTGAACTCTCCTTCTAGAATCACAGACAAGTGATCGACGGGCTCACCTTCTCGCCCACCAATCTCGCCGGCGGGTATGAACTGCTCAGAGCCCTCTTCAAGTACTTCCCGCAACATCTCGTCGGTCAACCCCTCGAAGAGCCGCACCTGGCGCAGTTCTTCAAGTGTCGTCACGGTGAGCTCTCATTGGCGGGAGTCATCGGGACGCATCCCTGAATGCGCGTGTCGCCTGGCTCGGAGCGGACACGAATAGCGCCGCAGAGCTTCTCGACGATCTCGAGCGCCACACATTTCCATCTGCGCTCCGAAGGGGAACTCTACCCGTTGTGTGCTGAACATCTCCATCACCTTCTACTTTTCATGTGTGGAGCTTCTTGTAAGTATGATGCCATCCGCCGAAGCCCGATGCCATCCCCACTGCGTACAGGTTATCTAACTTCTTCTTCGAAGAACCTGCCCTACTCTAGAACCCGAAGCGCTTCAGTGAACGGCCTCGAGATGTATTACGAGATCCACGGCTCCGGACCGCCGCTGGTCGTGCTCCACGGTGCCTACATAACGATCGAGACTATGGGAGAAATAAGTCGGGGATATCTGGGACCATGCAGACCCATACCAGGTCGGAAACGGTACAGAGACGTCCGCACACGTCTCCCAGGGGCCACTCGAGTAGGGCGCGAATGGTTCCCCTCCTCCGGCTGGTGTAGACCGAGGGGCCAGCGATGAGGCGGATGCGATAGGGTAGCCTATCTGGGACGTCGAAAAGTGGTGTGGGCCACGTTTGACCTACCAGCCTAGCCACTTTAGTAGACCACGACTTGGTGCCTGACCCGATCAGGGGCTACCCGGACCTCTCGCGGGCAGCCCTGAGCTTCTCTCGCCACCTTTCGCCCCAGCGGGACTCAGCAGCGTAACTGATTTGTTGTTCAGACATATCACCGGAGGTCAGGGCACTTTCGTAGCCGTTCAAGTAGCCGAGGCGCGCGTCGCGCAGGACATAGGGCGCTTCCCAGGCGGGTAGATCCAGCCCTCGCCACATATCCACCATCTGTGCTGCCGGGCGGAATCTGGCCTCCTTCGCATCTTCCCGCCCGAGATCCTCTCCCGCTTCGTGGCAGGCACCGCGCAACTCGTCGGGGGCGAACCACTTTCTGGAGGCGTGTCGAGCCAGCTCTTCAGGTAGCGAGTATGTGCCGCGCGACCAATGTCTTCTGTTGATCTTCTCTTGGCTTCCCATCTCAGCGAGGCTAGCACGATCAGTGAAGCACTACCTATGAAGGGTTCTTGGAGCCTTAGGGGCAGTGTGGTCTACTGGAGACCGATCCACTCCTCCAGATGCTCCTCTTCGATCACCATCTACACCTTATCCCCTCTGTACTCGACGTGGATATAAACCCACCCGTCGGGGTACGCTTTGGCGAGAGACTCGGCTCGCCCGAGCGCCTCGGTACCTTCGGTGAGTACGATGGTACCACCGTACTCATGTTTGATGGGCCGCTTGTGGCGGGCGTCCTCATAAGCGAGGACGTAGTAGCGATAGGTTTCTTTCATATCTCCTCCCCAGCCTCGCCAAGCGGAATACTACCTTGGTTGGGCTCTGCTCATGGGGACGCTCCTGGTGGAGACCGGAGGAGTCGATACAGAGATTGTATCTGTCCGCTAGGCGCCGACTCTAGCGCACGCGCTAGTCAATCGCTACGAGGAGGTTTTCGTCTTCCACACTGGTGTGTCAGCCAGTGTGCGTCCCTCCTCGCCTGCGAAGAAGTCATCGAAGTTCACCGTTGTTCCATCCGGGAAGACGAACAGGCCCACGACATCCGCACTCAGCTCGGAGTAGAGGCTTTGAGCGACACGCTGGCCGGCAGCACGGGAGTGGGCACTAAGTCCCCTCGCTAGACCGTTGCGCCACCACAGCTCCTCCGAAGAGATGGCCATGACGACAACGGAGAAGTTCGATTCGTCCGCGTCGTCGCCGCTGATCGTGCGCTCTGCCGAGCAACCGGATAAGGGTGCCCCTCCAGTCGCCTCTCGCACCGCCCGCAACAAGGAGTGCTGGTCATACCCGACCGTGGCAAACATGAAGATGAAGTCTGGCCACTCGACATCCGCCTTCTGTAGTGCTTGCTCGGCGGCCTCCCGACCCCCGACGTTGGGGTTGTGATATCGACTCATGCCGACGCCGGCGTTGGTTGTCATGGACGCACCTCCTTCTCCTTGGACCCTGTTAGCTTAGGAGGGGTTGTGCGGCATCTCTCGGTTGCAACGCCAAGCGGCCCCCTCGGGAGGAACATGCAGTGAGGTGCCTTCGCATAAGCGCGGGAGAGGCACCGGCGGGGGCGAAATGCAGTAGTGTGGCTAGCTCAACTCCTATTGCCCCAACTCAGCGATCGCGCCGATCTGTCGCATCAGACCAAACTGGTCCTCGATGTTCCACGACTGGGCGATCTTGTTTCCCTCTATGCGGTAGAAGGAGATGCCCGTGAATTCCACCGCCTTGCCGGTCGGAGGGATGCCCATATAGTCCCCCTGATGGGTGGCGCGGCTCCTCCAGCGAGCAACCACCTTGTCTCCCTCAGCTATGAGGTCCTCAATGAAGCTTGTCACGTCCGGGAAGCCTCGCCGGAAATCTGCTGCCTCCTGCTTAGCAGCCTCGGCCTGCCCGGCTGCAAAGAGTTCCTCTGCTGCGTCGAGGTCACCAGTATGGTTCCAGAGTTCTTCTTGCTCCCTACGCACCAGGGCCTTGTTCTCTTCTGCAGACATCTTCGTCTCCTCCTTCCCGGTCCGCTTGCCCATGGCGGACCACAACACACCGTGCATGGTGCCACTCGAAGATGTCCAGAGCACCCTAGCCACTATGCTCTAACCGAGAGGCCCGCGAGGAGGCGCAGGCGCAAGCTGTAGTCTATCACTGCGAGGTGGATCGTCCCGGCCCTGGTTCCGCTCCGAGCTGCCGCATCACGCCGAGCATGTCCACCTCCACCCAGCTCTCCACGATCTTGCCCTCGACCACCCGATCTATGGAATGGCCTACAAACTCGACCCGCTTGCCGGTCGGGTTTACCCCCTCGAACTCGCCTAGGTGCGTGCCCAGAAACACGAAACGGTTGGCCACCTCCTCCCCTTCGGCGATCTGCTCCACGTTGGTACCAGCGTAGTCTGGGAAGGCACGACGTATCTCGGCCACATCACGCTTAAACTCATCGGCAAGCTCGGGAGCCATGAGCTCATCCAGCGCCTCCAGGTCGCCTTCGCTAATCGCCTGCGCGACCCGGTTGGACAAGATCTTGTTCTCTTGTGCAGACATTAGGCTCCTCCTTCCCGATCCGCTTGCCCCAACGGCCTACAAACTTACGGTGCATGATGCCACTCGAAGGTGTCCGGTGCATCTCGACGCTATAGTAGAACGCCCTGACCCCCGGCCGGAGAGGCCGGGCAGGCGGTCGTCGATCCGCGCTCCCGCGCCAGGAAGATGAAGCGCAGAAGGAAGGTCAGGCAGAAGTTCAACCTACGCAACCCAGCTCGGCCGGTCGCCCTATGTGGCCCCTGCCACCGAAACGTTCACGTCTCTATCGGCAACGCAGAGCTTCAGCGAGGTTACGACTCTGTTGAGGCAATCAGGGACGATCCTGGGGTTTGGCGGTTCACGGAGTGGGTGAAGGACAAGTCGCACGGAGGGACCTGAGTGCTAGCCCTCAGGTGTCTTGAGACCTGAGCACACTGGGCCCGTTAGCGACAACCTGTGAGGCTGCATAGGGAGGCGCTGGCGGGGCGGACCGCTCCTACCGCCTTCAGGTGGGCCCACGCAAATTGGGACAACACCAAGGGTAAGCTTCAGGGCCAAGCTCTCCGGAGAACATGTGATTTTGGTCGCGGCACTATAACCACGCACTCGAGTGACTAGGGGCTGCGGATCGACTACTTCCTCTCGCCACTTAC
>DATDKO010000154.1:0-7820 GCA_036519935.1 Rubrobacter sp.
TACCAGGTCCAGGGCCGCCCTCACCTGCTGCTCGTCGGGCTCGTCGGGTACGTCGACCTCGAGGCCCTCGGGAGGGTTGTAGATCAGCCCGGTAGGCTCGTCGTAGCCCCACGCTGAGAGCAGGGTGCCGTCCGGCCGGAACAGCGGAACCTCGGTCACGCCGGTCAGCTTGGGGAACGACCACCCTAGGGCGGACAGACAGTAGCGTGATATCTCGCGGGGCGGGAACACCAGCTTGGGCTCACCCTTGGCCGGCGTGGCGATGAAGTCGGCCGCGTGGGCGAGCTCGTAGGTCATGCGGTCCACGTCGAGCTCCTGTATGGTTAGCTCACCGTCCTCGTTGTGGCGGACCCTCACAGGCTCCCCGCCACGCACGTAGAGCTTGGGCAAGTTCGTCGCCTCGCGAGCCCGCTCGTTCGCGCTGGTGAGTGCCGCCAGGGCCTCCTGCCCGCAGACGCTCAGCGGGACGTCCCTGACCTCGATATCCGGCTTGGCTATCTCGCGCAGGAACTCCTCGGCGCGGCGTTCGTCGTCACCTGCGCTAGTCATGCGTAGACTCCCTTGTGAATCAGTCGTAATTTCTTGGCGCGAATCCTGAGCGCGTTGCGGAACTCGCGCCAGGTGCGACCGTCGCAGTGGCTGTGCCAGCATCTGAACCAGGGACCACCCTCGGCATAACGCCCGACGTAGGTTCCGGAGCGGTCCTGGTTCGTGTGCTGGGAGAGCCAGGGACAGACGATGGCAAGCTTCAGGCCGGCGGAGTCGGGCACCTCCCCGAGGACCTCGACGTGCTCCAGGTATTCGTCGAGCCCGACCGCAGGTCCCTGATAGTCCGTGTGATCTCTGTGCGTCTTGGGCCGGGGGAACTCCCTAGCGACCAGCTCCTCGAGCTCGGCCTGACGCTCCTCAATGCCCAACGAGAACTGTCCCAGGAACGCGCCCGTGCAGGTGAAGTAACGCCGGGCTGCGTAGACCTCGAGGCCGGGCTTGCGGTAGGAACGCGGAAGGGTGGCCCGCACCCACACCTTGACGCCCTCCCCGCTCGGGCTCACCTCGCAGTAGGAGGAGAGCTCGCGCAGGATGGCGAGCGCCCCTGGCGAGAGCTCGCGCGTGGAGGGGTCTCTCACGCCGTCCAGGTCGACGCCCACGTAGGGCGCGGTGATCACGCGGCCGACGCCGGCGTAGCGCTCGGGGTGTGTGCGGAGGGCGCCCTGCGCCGTGGCGTAGGATCGCCACGTCCTGGGGTCGGAGTGGGACGCCCGGCGCCGCGTTCCCGCTATCAGCGGAATCTTGCTCGCGTCGCAACACACCCACGCGCGGTCAGCTTTCAGCTCCTCGGGGAAATGCTCGGGGTACCAAGGGAAACGCCGCTGTAGTACCATTGCCGCAGAATTCCTTCCTAGCCCCTCTGGCCTACCTCCCTCAAAGAAGAAGGCCGGCGGGGCTTTCGCTTGTCGAGCTCGAGCGCAGCTAGGCCCCAGTCTACCGAAACACACCGTGTCGCGCAAGCCGGTGTGAAGCGACACAAAGCGCGCGCCAAAAGGTGCGCTATGGTACTATGCGGTTTGATACGTAAGGCGTAGTATGTAGGGGGTGCTACATGATGCAAGAACTCGCTAACAGGCTCCGGCTTCTCAGGGTGGCCAACGAGCTGTCCATCAGGACGGCGGCCCAGAGGGCGGGGATCAGGCCGGCCACGCTCGGCGACATCGAGCACGGCCGCAGCCGGCCGCAGGATACGACCCTCGCCAAGTTGGCCCGCGTCTACGGCATCTCGATAGAGGAGCTACTGCCGGAGGAGAGTGCGCAGGGCGTCCCCTTAGTAAGTAGGGACCCGTCCACTGAGCGGGTCGTAAAGGAGGTGGCCCTCAAGTGGCGCATCCTAGAGCCGGCGTTCGAGGTGCTACGGGAGGACGCGAGCGCCAGGGAGCGTCTCGTCAGCGAGCTCACAGACGAGGAGTTTGAGGAGTGGAGACGCCTGTTCGAGAAGGGACGGGCGGCGTAGTACAGGAGTGGGGGCGTCCGGCGTAGACGAGACGACGCGTCTAGACCGGACGAACAGCGCCAGGGTGTGGCAATGGCACAGGGCACTTCGGCAGTGACCGTCCCCCACTCTTTTGATAGCGAGAGCCGAGCGGGCGTGCTCGCTTCGCGGGTCGACGCCCGAGGCGCATACGGGCCGGGGGTTTCTGCTGACCTCCGGCCCCGCGCCGAAAGGAGGAGGATGGAGCGACCAGCACAGCTAGGGGCGTCGCTATCCAGGGAGATCTCCGAGGAGGAGTACCAGCGGGGCGAGCGCGGCGAAAGGGACATTGATAGCTTCATCTGCCGGGTTCATCTCACGCGCCAGGAACGCCAGGAGGAGGAGCGCCGCATCGTGGAAGAGTGGCAGCGATCCTGCGAGCGTGAAGCCCAGGAGCGCCGGGAAGCGCTCCGGTACCAGTGGTCCGCCTACCACCAGTGCATGGCTAGGCGCATGCGCCGCAACTTGGAGGAGATCGTCGGCTACCACGAACGCAAGGCACAGGAGTACGCTCGCGTACCGAGAGGAGCATAGTGCGACGTAGACAACGTAACCCCTGGGTGACGGAGAACCGCCCACGCGATGAGACAGAGCCGTCCATCCTAGAGAAGACAAAGCCCGTCGAGCAGATGAGCGACGCGGAGCTAGAGGACGCCCGCAAGAAGGCCGAGCGGGAGTACAGGCAAGCCTCGGAGGCCGAGCTGCGCGCCTACCAGGAGGAGGCGTCCCACCTAGCCAGGACGAGGGCGCAGCATGAGTAGAGCTAGAGGGGAGGGGGTGGCAGGCTATTGGCTCAATGTGCCGCTTTCACGGTAAGTGGAACCCCTTGCCGCAAGCAGGCTATGCTCGACTCCGCGTATTGTTGGACGCATGATCCAAGCTTCGAAGCCGAGCGCCAGCGGGCCGGCAGGCGGGGAGGACTGCGCGGAGGTCGGGGCCGGCCTCAGCTCGAGGTAAGCCGGATCAAGGCCCACATCTTAGAGCTTGTCGACGGCGTGCTCTCCGAGGGTGGCGAAGCCGGCGCCGTGGATAGGGGCGATGCCATCGCCATCAATCAGCTCTACACCACCTACCTCAGGGCCGTCTCGCTCGACCTGAAGATCGAAGAGCAGCTCGAGCTCCGGCAGCGTTTAGACGCCCTTGAGGAAGCCTTACGCACCACACCAGGAGGACCGTCGTGGCAAGCCTGAGACGGTTCGCCTCCATAGAACGTGCCTTCCGAGGTCGGGTGAACAGTTTCCGTTGCAAGGACGGCACCACGCACTACTTCGACTGGAACGATTACGGTGGGCAGCTATTCTCTTATGCAGTGGAGCTCTCCACGCTGGCAGCCGCCGAGGCCGAGGAACCCCCTGATCCACCGCTGGCGTTACGCGCGATCTGGCAGGCCGAGGATCCACAAGCCGTGCTCGATCAGTTCTTGCCCGCCGGCGAGCGTGGGGGATTCTTCGACCTTCGCACGTTGCCCACCTCCGAGGAGGAGCTCATGTCCTACCAGGAGGACCAAGAGAGCTCCGAGGGCGTTCCCTGGGACGATGGCTGAAGCTGATGAGCCTGAGGCGCCTCAAGCAGCTACAGAGGAGCGCCAAGGGTAGGGTCGGTAGCTTCACCCTCGAGGACGGGCGCGGGTACTACTACAGGCCGGACCGAGCGGCCGAGGCATTGTTCGTCCACGGTGGTGCTGTGCGTCGAGCTCGCTACCTCGGAGACCCCCTACCCGAGCCTCCCGAAATCTTGCTTGCCATCGCGCACGCCAGGGACAGGAGGACCGTGGTGAGAGAGCTCCTCGGAGAATTCTCCCCCTACGACCGCGACCGGCTCATCGAAGGGGGCGTGCTCACACTCTCTCAGAGACACCAGGAGCCCGTCTAAGCGTCTCGCCGCGTCCGCCTAGGGTTGGGATACGCTACCTGTCCACAGCGGGGGAAATAGGGGCAAAAAACACGCGGCGAAAGTCTGTACCCTTCCACCAGGTGCCACAGAGTGCGCCAGCCCCTAAGCATTTGCTCTACCTATAATACGAAGGAACGATCCTTCTCCGCTGGGCCACACCCCAAAGCCGGACGGGGCTACAGAGGGGTTTAGACCTCCAGAGGTATTATGGATACTTTTAGGGGGGCGCGCGGTCGAGAGTACGGAGAAAGAAGCGGTTCTCGGGCTTCGGGAGGCCAACGTAGAGGTAGAGGTCGCCTTCGAGGGAGATGTAGTAGCGGTTCTCCTCGGCGTCCACGATGGGTGCGCTAGCGGCGACGAAGCGAGTGTACTGATCGTAGGGGAGGGCCTCAAGGTCAGCGATGGTCTTGTCGAAGTCACCAGAAGCGAGGCGCGATTCGAGGACGAGGCGCACGTGCGCCTCGTCGGGTCGATTTCCACCCGCCCGTGCAGGGGAGGTTGCGTCGCCTTCAGGGGTGGACTGCTCAGGGAGTGCGACGGGCCAGGCGTTCTCGATGTACTTGACGAGCCAGCCGGCTGGGTTGGTTATTCCGGTTTGATGGGGAAGGGCGTCGAGGTATCGGCGGCAGTGCCTCGCGCCGTTATCGGAGACTAGCTTCTCTGCTTTCGGGGTCGAGACCCCGTGGCGCATCAAGGCGTCGGCGGTATCTCGCTCGCGGGAGGATAGCGCGACTTGGGGGCGCTGGCGAGATTCTACGAACCTGCGCGAGATCCGGAAGCAGATGACTTGGTCCTCTCCACGCTGCTCATAGTCGGATCGCTCCAGGAACCCGCGCCGCTTCAGCTCCTTGAGCCCGGGTTCGATTTTCTCCCGGATCTTCGAGTCGTAGCGGTAGTTTTCGGGCATGGGGATGAGTTGGCGCAGCTGTTGTACGCCTACCGTCCAGGAGAGCTTGCCGCGCCTCTTAGCATCCACAAGCTGGTAGAGGCTCTTCGCCATCGGGCTCTTGAGGGAAAAGAAGAAGTCGGTGTCGAGGGTCTTGAGAAACCCGGAGTTGTATGATCGGACCAGGATCTCGTGGAACTTCAGCACGTGGCGCTCTGCCGAGCGGCCTTGGCCCTGCGTCGTGCTCGCGAAGTGGACGCTCCAAGGCGTAAAACGGTGGCTGCGAAACTGCTCGTTCTCATTGTCGTAGAAGGCGTTCTTGGCGTAGATGACGCAATCAGCGATCCGATCAAGGGACTCGCGAACCTTTTCATAGTTGTTGCCGCCACGGTTCTTGCCTAGGATCTTGAGGAGCTCGTAAAGGCTGAAGCTGACTACCCCATCAGGTGGCATCCCTCCGGCTCGGTGCACCAGCTTCATAATCCCGACGTGGACGTCTCGGTCGACCGGCCCTGGTATCCCGTACTCGCGACCACCAACTACCTTGACATACTGCTCCAAGCGTTGGCCATCGGGCGTACGGATGATGTTCGTGGCCTCCAAGCTTTCTTCCGATCTGCGCCTTGTCTTGTAGAGAAAGAGGGGTATTAGTTCAAGGTTGATCTCGACGTTTATTATCGGGCTCTTCTCAAGCTCGAAGAGCTTGAGGTCTTCAATGCTGGAATGCTTTAGTTCCGCTCCGCGCTTGCCGTTATTCTCCATCCTCCCCTTCACGCCCTCTCACAGAAGCCCGAATTCCGTCTTCTATCGGTAGCTAAAGACCATTTTTACCGATAGACACACAATAAACACTTAACATGAACAATTACAGGGCCCCCGATCCTCACGTGGAGAAGAAAAAGCATGTTTGCAGGGAAAAGCCACGCGTATTTCCTAAGCGGGACGATAACTTTTCCCTAGTGAGACGATATGGGTTCCCGGAGAGGACGATATAGGTTCCTGGGTAGGACGATGTTCGTTCCTGGGCAAGACGACAACGTTTCCTCGCAAGGACGGTATCTTTTCCCGGGTGGGACGATAAGGCCACAGTAGGAAATTTCGCATAGAAGGCGATGCGGCTTCCCGGGCCGGACGATATTATTGCGGGTCGAGGTGACCTCCAGGGAAGCCACCCGCGCAATTTCTTCCCGAGCAGGACGATATAGGCGTGGAGGCATGGCAATTGGGCAAGTAATCAACTTCCCTTTCCCAAGCGAGACGATATGGAGACCCTTGTTGGCCACGATTTGTCGAAGAGGACAATATTGACTGCGCACCCCGCGGGACAACGACCGCATATCGTCCGTCCGGGAGAAAATCCGAACGCCCTCTTCCACCAGGTCCGAGGCTCTGCGTCCTCCTGAGCGCCTCCGGTACTGGACCGGGCTCTTCTGCCTTATCTGCGCCTAGCCTCTACTAGCGCAGCCTCGACTGACGCGTGGGCAGCTTCCAGGTATCCATGCTTGAGATCGACCTCGGTATCTCGCTCCACCAACGCAGACTCATTCGCCTCGACGAACCCGATCTGCGCTGCGTTTGCACAGAGCAGAGCGGCGCGAGGATAGCTTAGGACGAACCCGACGGCCGTATTGGAAAGGGCTGGAAAGGACTCGCTTTGCAATGGATCTATAGCGGCCGCCGGACACTACCTCCCTACGTACTGTAGAGCCGTCCGATGAACCGCCGATGAATTCCCATGAGACGCACGAGGTTTCCGCCTACCGGCCATCGCGAACCATGCTAGGGTGACGGGGGGTACGGCCCTATAGGAGTACGGAGGGCGGTATGGAGAAGCAGGGAGTACCGAAGGCGTGGATCGGGCAAGAGGTTGTCCTCCACACCGTATCCGACCGAGAGTTTCTAGCGACTCTCGTAGAGATCAAGGACTTTGGCTTTGCGTACCGGTTTAGAGATGATGAGGCCATCATATTTGCACCCTGGAGCGTGCTCCGTTGGATGCGCTTGGCCAGCGAAGGGGACGAGTTCTACAGGACCTAGCCCTCGTTCGCATAACACAGCGACGAATATGGCATCTTAGGGCTTGGTCGCCCCGGTCCTATCGAGTTAGTAAGCCCTGGGGAGCGCGGAATGGGAAGAGGCCTTCGGCTCCCACGACGGCTAAACGCGCAAGGCCAGCGAGCCCAGTGGCTTTGCTGGCCCACCACGGCTTCCTAGTCGTGGTATTCATCCAACAGTGTACCTCTATGTCAAGCTACCCTGTCCATCGGTCCATACCTCCTACTAGAATGTCCAAATCCGACGAGAGCGTTGTACCCGGCGAGGCGTAGGATAAGCCCCCGAATCCGCACGCTCATCTGTCCCTGATGAGAGCCACTAGAATCGTCTCTAACGGCCTTTGCTACCCTCGCTAATGTTGGGGCTTACCCACGTTCAGATACCATATCTAGAGAACCAATGCGAGCTCTCGTAAGACCCGCTACCATGCACCGGACGGAGTATGGACACTCGACCGGATGGAGGCGGGACAGATGGCTGGTCGTTGGCTGGACGTAGGAGATGCGGCGCAGGAGCTCGGTATCAGCACCGACGCTGTGAGAAAGCGGATATCTAGGGGTTCGCTGCGCTCGGACAGGGAGAACGGACATGTCCGGGTCTGGCTGGACGACGGCAGGACCGAGGCTGGACGTGAAGCTCAGGTAGAGAGTGGAGCGCTGGTAGAGGTCCTGCAAGACCACATCACCGATCTCCGGACTCAGTTAGAGGCCGAGCGTGAGGCCCGCCGTCGTGCCGACACGATCATCGCGCAGCTCACGCAGGCCAACGCCGCCCTGGCCGCCAGGGTGCCGGAGCTGGAGGCTGCTGAGAGCCACGAGGAGACTGCTGAGGGCGCAGCTGAGGAGACGGAGCGGGCAGAGCCCCACTCCAATGTGGTAGAGGCTCAGGAGGGCGCTGTGCGCCCTTGGTGGCGTCGGGTGTTCGGAGGGTAGAAGAAAGGGAGGATGGCTATGGATTCTGGAG
>DATDKO010000155.1:0-6727 GCA_036519935.1 Rubrobacter sp.
GGTTCCCCTCCGCGAGGGTCGTTCCGGCCAGGAGCGCGACCTCCTCCTGGCTCGTTCGGTAACCGGCGGCAGAGAGGGTCAGCGCTCCCCAGAACGCGCCGCAGAGCTGGTCCTTCTGCGGCATCTCGCGCTCGTGCAGCAGGGCAAAGTCCTCGGGGCCGGGGACGACGTCTCCCCTAGCGATGATCGGACCCATCAACCGGTCGCGTCTCCCTTCTGTCCGTGCACATCAAACGTCGGAACGTTCAGCGTGCAAAAGCTTAAACCCCAAGATCCCTCAGTAAAGCTCCGCCGCGGTCGCCGCCACCTCTTCCGGTGGAAGTTCCCTCGCCATCGCTGCCTGCGCCCGCGCCACGGCGACGTGGGTGCGCACGAGAGGTTCGCCAATCGCGTCGACGAGGACGGCGTCCCCCTCCAGCGCGTCGAGCGCCTCGTCCGGTGAGGCGGGGAGCGGTCGGATGCCCCTGGCGGCGCGCTCGTCCTCGCCGAGCGTGGCGGGGTCCACCATCGTCGGTTCGCCGGGATCGAGGCCACGGTTAATCCCGTCCATCCCGGCGGCCAGGACCACAGCCAGGGCCAGGTAGGGGTTGGAGGTGACGTCCACGGGTTTGATCTCGACGTTCGCCGTCGCGGATTCCCTGCCGGCTACAGGCGAGGCGAGCCTGACTGCCGCCTCCCTGTTGTCCAGACCGTAAGCGGCGAAGGCCGAGGACCACATGCCTGGGGCGAGGCGCTGGTAGGAGTTGGGCGACGGGGCGGTGAAGGCCATCACGGAGGGCAGGTGCTCCAAGAGCCCGCCCACGAGTCCCCTACCGGGGCCGCTCAGGCCCCCCGAGCCGTCGAAGAGTACGGGGTCTTCGCCCTCATATAGGCTCACGTGCAGGTGGTGGCCGTTGCCGGCCGCGTTGAGGTACGGCTTGGGAGCCATGGTGGTCTCGAGGCCCATCTTGTGGGCGACGCCCCGGATCGCCTCCAGTACCATCACGCGCTCGTCCGCCGCCGCGAGCGCTTCGTCCTCGCCCACCGAGAGCTCCAGGTTCCCGTGCCCCACCTCGGCATGACACTGCTCGGGACGGATGCCCATCTCCTGAAGCGTGCGTGCCAGCTCCGCGACGAACTCTGCCGCCGGGGTCAGCGCGAAGCTGCCGGCGTACGGCGTCCTATCGAGCGGACCTTCGGGACCCCATACGTAGAATTCTACCTCGTAGGAGGCAACGGCCCTGTACCCTCTCTCGGCGAGCCGCCCAAGCACCCGTTTGAGGGCGCTACGCGGGCATCCCTCCCAAGGCGTCGTCGCGTCGGGCTCCGTCATGTCGCAGGAGACCATCGCCTGCCCACGGGCGAAGGGCAGCGGGGTAAGGGTCGAGAGGTCAGGGACCAGGCGGCACTCCCCGACCGGGCTAAGTCCTGACTCGGGATGCAGGGCGCCGCTCGGGTCGAGGGCGAGCACGCCCTTGGCGAGGCCCACGCCTGCCTGTGCCCGCCTCCCGAAGCCGTCCCTGTGGACGGCCTTCGCCTTGGGGATGCCCGCGTGGTCCACGAACGCGAACCGGACCCAGAGGGTATCCCCCGGCAACGACGGCGTCACGTTCTCCCTTGCCTCGCGCTCCGCTTGCATCTCACCCCCAAGGATCTCCCGGATACTCCTTCTTCCCCGGCGTCAAATGTCTCACACCGGGCCACGTTCTAGCTCTGCAGCATCTGCGCCCGCCGTCAGGCCCCCGTCCGTGGCCCAGGGGACGGGGCAAGGTCCTCTTCGGCCATCAGCCTCTCGCCTGCCCGCCGCGTCGCGGCGCCGCGGACTAGCGTGACAAGGATCCCCGCGATGACCCAGAGCGCGGCGATGATCGGGTACCACGCCGTGGCGTCCGTCGGGTAGGGGTACACGTTCCGGAATAGGGTGTAGCCGATGACCACCAGCGCCAAAAACGGCACGACCACCTCCCACGCGGCGACCCGCCGCTCGCCGGAGAAGAACAGGAGCTTCGCGGCGCCGACGGTGGCCAGAGCGTACACGAGCAGCAGAATCAGGGTCCCTATTGTGCCCGACGCCACGAACAGGTCGAACGGAGCCACGCCGAACATGGACCAGCCGAGGACGATGATGACGTAGACGGCGACGGCGACGGTTGCAGTGGAGCGCACCGGGACGCCGTTACGGGCCGAAACGGTTCCGAGTGGGGGCGGACCAACCTCGTCGCGCGAGAGCGCGTACAGGAGCCGCGTGGCCCCCACCACGCACGCCAGGGCGCAACCGAAGGCGCTGACCGCGGCGCCTATGGTGATGAGCTCCCCGACCCACCCCGCGACGAACCGGCTGCCGAGGTCGCCGAGCAAGGAGCCGGACGCTATGAACTCCTTGACGCCCTTCGCGTCGGTCCCGAAGCCCATCACCTCGACGGCCGTGACGAAGATGAAGTACAGGCCGCCGAAGATGGCGACGCCGAGGATCGCGCGGGGTATGTCGCGGCGGGGCTCCCGCGCCTCCTCGCCTAGAGTGGCCGCGGCCTCGAACCCGGCGAAGGAGAGGAACCCGAACACCACCCCGAGAAAGACCGCGGAGGCGCCCGTCCCCTGGGGCACGGTGAAGACCGTGAAGTCCAAAGTGTTCCCGTTCGGGGCCGTGCCGGTCGCGAGCCTCACGAGGATGACGACGCTGACTATCAGGATCAGGGCCACCGTCGTGGCCTCAATGACCACCAGTACCCTGGTCCCCTCCCGGATGTTGGAGGCCGCCAGCGCCCACACGCCCGCGAAGGCCACCGCGCCGACGGCATACGGCGCCCAGCCCGGCTGGTCCGTCCAGATGCCGAGGCTGTCCAGAAAGTCCGCGCCGAAGATCCCGGACGCCGTAGCCGTCACGACCCCGTAGAAGGTGTAGGTGCCCATGAGCGCCCACCCGGAGACGACGCCCGCCCGTGGTCCCAGCGACGCGCCGACGAAGCCGTAGACGCTGCCGGCGTGGTTGAAGCGCTGGGTGAGCCGGACGAAGGTCCAGGCGATAAGGAGCACACCGATGGTCGCCAGCGCGAACGCGAGCGGAACGGCACGTCCGATGGTGCTCGCGGTGCCCTGCGGGTTGATGTTGGCGGCCATCGAGGGCGCCATGAGGGCAAGCGAGATGCCGACCGCCTCCCACAGATGCAGCTCTCGCCGCAGGTGCGGACCTTCTGCGCTGCCAGCGCTCCTTACTTCGGTAGCCATGTTGACCCCCTTGCTCTGTAGGATATGGTGGGCAGAGCGGCCCCTCGACCCGACACGACGAATGCCTCCGGAGTCCGGACACTCGTCCCCGCGGTGGCTTGGCGCGCATCCTCCGTGCCGGGGGCCACACCGCCCGCGCATCCTCCCGAGCCTCACTCCAAACCTGCATCCCGAACCCCAGGACTGAGCGTCATACCCCCGTTCCCCGCGGGGATTTGCGCAGTATCTCACCTTCCGTCCCCACATTCCACAGGTCCCGGACCGCCCGCGTCAAAGGGCGCCTCGAACGGGAGGCGGACCGGAAACCCAACTTGGCCTTCGATCGGGAACGGCGCCTCGGATCTCCGTGGCGAGTCCGCGGAACCGGGGCTTCAGCGGGGCGGTACGCGGGCCGCAATGCGCGTCCCGGTTCCGCGACCGGGATTCGGGCCATCGACGCCGCCCTGCACCGGAACCTCTCTACGGCGTGCGCGGGGCGAACGACGTACGAATCATCGAAGATGAGCAAGGTGGGCGTCTCGATCGACCGGATGTCCTCGGGAAGCTAGTGGACCTCTCCATCTAGCTGCTTCACCTTGGAGATCGGGGTGGGTCAACCTTCTTGGTTCGCCACGATCCTTGCGCGCTCTTTGCGAAATCCGTAACCTTGTGATCGTCGGAACCGACGTAGAGTGGTTACGCGCAAACAGCGTTCTGCCTTATGGGCAAAACGTGCTGACCCGAAAATATAAACCCCTTTGGGGTTGACGCGCTGAACCAACCTAACCTCCAGGCCATGCGAGCGGTGACCGCCTCGCTCGGCGGCGAGGACGACGATGCGGCGGTCCAACGAGCTATACCACGAACCGTGCGGAAAAAGCGCTCGAAGGAGGCAGAACCATGAGGGACCTATCAGGTGCGAGGCATCGCGCCACTAAAGCCGTTTGGGCGGGCGAGGAAGACTACCTTGCCGAGGGTGCGACGCAGGTGCCGATCGTGCAGAGCATTCCGTTCGGCTACGACGACCTCGACGAGTGGACGGACGTCGCCCTCGGCGAGCGCGAGGGGCACATCTACAGCCGCAACACCAACCCCACGACCCACGCCTTCGAGGAGAAGGTTCGTGTTCTGGAGGGGGCGGAGGACTCGACGAGCTTCGCCACCGGGATGGCGGCTATCAGCAACACCCTTTACGCTTTCCTAAAGCCCGGTGATAGGGTCGTCTCCATCAAGGACACTTACGGCGGGACGAACAAGATCTTCCTGGAGTTCCTCCCCAGAGCCGGAGTGGAGGTGAAGCTGCTCGACACCACGGACCCCGACGCAGTCGAAGGAGAGATCGCAAGGGGCTGCGATCTCCTGTACCTGGAGACGCCGACGAACCCGACGCTCAAGCTCGTCGACATTAGTCGCCTCTCCGAAGCCGGGCGTGAGGCCGGGGCGGTCGTCGTGGTGGACGGCACCTTCGCTACCCCGATAAACCAAAGCCCGCTCGCACTGGGGGCGAACCTCGTGCTCCACAGCGCCTCAAAGTACCTCGGTGGGCACTCGGACGCCCTCGGCGGCATCCTGTGCGGGCCACAAGAACTCGTGCGGCGGGTTTACCACTACCGCGAGATCAACGGCGCATCCCTCGATCCCTTCGCCGCCTATCTCCTGCTTCGTGGCCTGAAGACTCTCGAGCTGCGCGTCACGCGTCACAATGAGAACGCGATGAAGGTCGCTCGCTTCTTGGAGAGTCACCCGTCGGTAGAACGGGTCCTCTACCCCGGCCTTAAGTCGCACCCGCAGCACGAGCTCGCCAAGAGACAGATGCGGGGCTTCGGTGGGGTGTTGAGCTTCTCCCTCGTGGGCGGGTACGAGGCGGTCAAGGAGTTCCTACCGCGCCTTCAGCTCGCGCACCGCGCCGCGAACCTCGGGGCGGTCGAGACCACGGTGGGGCCGCCAGCCACCACGAGCCACGTCGAATCCAGCGCCCTCGAACGCGAGGCGATGGGCATACCCGAGTCGCTCGTGAGGTACTCGACTGGCATAGAGCACACCGACGACCTGATCTCGGACCTGGACTACGCGCTGTCCGCCAGCGCCCACCACGAACGTTCCAGGGCTCAGTGAGGCTTGCTAACGCTCGTCGCGAATCGGCGTGGTTTCGTGGACCACGGTACGGTTTGACCACCTGGCCAAGTGGGTGATCATCTCGACACGCAGGCCGGCGATAATCGATCCAGACGTCAGCGATTTGCTGAAACGGGTCGAGCTCGACCCCCTGCTTACGGACGCTACGATGGCTTCGTTATACAGGGCTGACGAACCGCTACGGTTCCTGAAAGGTTTGTATTTCTCCGATACCGATATGTCACCGTACTTGTACCTTAAAGCGGATTGCAATGAGCTTGGTCTACGATCCATAATAGGACTATGGATGCCTATTCCGAAGATCTCAGACAGAAGATAGTCCAAGCCCTGACAGAGCGACGCATGAACAAGAGCGAGGCCGCCCGTGCTTTCGGAGTGAGCCTCTCCTCGGTCAAACGCTACGCAAAGGCGGTCAGTGAGGGGCGTTCGCTCTCACCGGGAAAGGCTCCGGGCAAGAGACCCAAGCTCGATGAGAAGGCAAGGAGGCTGCTGGAGGCGAATGTGGAGGAACGTCCATTCGTCAAGCTCTCAGACAGGCGGGAGTACCTAAAGAAGGTGGCCGGGGTCTCGGTGAGCGAGTCGACGCTCTCGCGGGCGATCCGAAAGATGGGCTTTGGCCGAAAAAAAGGACGCTGGGTGCGAGTGAGCGCGACGAGTTCCTGAGAGCGGCTTTTCGGGTGATGGTGATCTCCTCCATCGAGCCGGAGCGCTTTGTGTTTGTGGACGAGTGTTCGTCTAACACCTCGCTGGCACCCCTTTACGGATGGGCGCGTCGTGGGGAGCGGGCGCACCAGAAGGCTCCCCGCAACTGGGGCAAGAACATAACTCTCTGCTCTCTAGCATCGGTAAGGAGCGGGGCATGGGAGCGTCTCTGGTGGTGGAGGGTTCGACCAATGGGATGGTTTTCCAGACTTATCTGGAGGACGTTCTGTTGCCCACGCTTGAGAGGGGCCAGATAGTGGTTATGGACAATTTGAGTGCCCACAAGGGAGAGAGGGTAAGGGAATTGATCGAGGGTAAGGGATGCGAGCTCTTATCTACCTGCCACCCTAGCTTCGCCTGACTTCAATCCCATAGAGCAAGCCTTCTCCAAGCTCAAGAGCTACCTCAGGGAGGCGTGCGCTCGTAGCCAAGATACGCTCATGGAGGTTATTGGCGAAGCACTGAGCACGATCACTGCTTCTGATGCCGAGGGCTTCTTTGAACATTGCAGCTACCGGGCAGTGGTTCAATCTCTATGACAGGCGCTCTAGTACTACTTCGTTAATAATACGGTATGCTGGTGGGCATGGACCAGAGACCGAACATACCTGAGGCCGTGCCCAAAGCTTCAAGCGACCCCTTGCCTGAGCTCTCTACCTTCCTCGAGCCCTTCGCCCCTCTGTTTCGTCGCTCCCAGAGCCGCCAA
>DATDKO010000156.1:0-11760 GCA_036519935.1 Rubrobacter sp.
CTAAGAGGCTGCGCGGATAGGTCATGGTCGGCGGGGAGGTCGGCCTTCCCATCGGTAGTGCATCCAGCCTTCTCCAATCAACCTCCTCACGATGATCACCACCTCAGAGAACGCCACCCAGAAATCGATCACCCGCCCTACCCTCTCCGTACACCACAGCAGTTTCTTGTGCGCCTTATGCCACGAGTTCGTCCTCTCCGACACCCAACGTTGCCCGGACCGTAGGGGTGCCGGTTGACCCTTCTTGGCTATCTCGGCGATCAGGTTCCGCTCTCGCAGGCGCTCGCGCGTGAGCAACGAGTCGTAGGCTCGGTCCAGGTGGATGCTCGCCTCTTGGGGCAGACCTCCCACCGACGTCGCCGCATGCTCCAAAGTGGGAACCAAAAGCGGCGAGTCGTGGCTGCTTTGGCTGCGGCGCTGATGGTTCCTATGGGGATACCCTTCCCGTCCACCGCCGTCGAGCGCTTGGTGCCTTGCTTGCCCCTATCCACCGGGCTTTTGCCGGCCTTCTCCCCCCGCAAGGCGCTTTGATGATGCACCCGTCCACCGCCACCTCCTCAAGCTCAAGACCGATGAATCGGTCGTAGGCCGAGAGCGCTATCTGCCTGAGCGCCTCCATCACCCCAAGTTCGATCCACTCCTCGCGTCGGTCCCGAATCGCGGTGGCCGAACACCCTTCCTCGGCGATCCACCGATAAGCGCAACCGAACACCAAAATCTGAACGAGCTTCTCCAAGATCACCCGGTCGGGGATGCGAGGCTTGTGGCAGCCCAAAGGGTGATGGACCACTCTGTCCGGTAGCAAGGCCAGGAACTGCTCGAAGATAGGCTCGATGATGTATGGTGGGAGTGCGGGCAAGGGCTCTAGGCTCCTTGTCGTTCGGGAAGCTTGGTAACTCTCCGAATGATCGAGCATCTCGTGCCCGCCTTTCAAGTAGCCGTCTCCCTATCCGCGCAGCCTCTAAACTCGCACATCGGGTATATCAGCTTACCGCTAGCGACAAAACTTCAGCTGAAGCACCGATTTCCAAACTTGGTTCTTAGGTTACTTCTGCGTCTCCGGATCGCGGAGCGTTATTAGCGCCGGATGCTTGGGCCTATGCGCTTCACAGCGGTGCGGAAGTCGTAGGTGGTGACGGAGAGGGCCGAGAGCTGGTGGGAGGCTATCCGCTTCTCGAAGTCGCGGAGGTTTATGGTGCGGCGCATGCACACAAGGGCGGCCTCGCGGCAGAGGGCCTCCAGGTCGGCGCCCGAGTAGCTTCCGGTGAGGCCCGCTATCTGGTCCAGGTCGAGGTCGGGGTCCGTGGGCATCTCGCGGGTGTGGATCCCTAATATGTGAAGCCGCGCTTCTGCGTCGGGGAGCCCGATCTCGATCTCGTGGTCGAAGCGGCCAGGACGCCTGAGGGCGGGGTCGAGCGCGCCTGGCCTGTTTGTGGTGGCTATAACGCACACTCTGCCCAGGTTATTGAGCCCATCCATGAGGGAGAGGAGTTGTGAGACGAGGGTAGCCTCGAAGCTCTCGCTCATCATGTCGCGCGATGAGGCGAAGGAGTCTATCTCGTCGAAGAGGATGATCGCCGGCGCTTTGGCGCGGGCTTCGTTGAAGATGGAGCGCAACTTCGCCTCGCTCTGGCCCCAGAACTTGTTGAGGATCTCAGGCCCAGAGACGGCCACGAAGTGGGCTGCGCTCTCGTGGGCGACGGCCCTCGCCAGGAGTGTCTTGCCCGTCCCCGGCGGCCCATAGAAGAGGATACCCTTGTGCGGCCTGATGTGGAGCTTACGGAAGATCTCGGGGTGGGTTATGGGCAGTTCCACGGACTCGCGGACCAGGTCTATGGTCTCGCGCATCCCGCCTACGTCCTCGTAGCGGGTAGCTGGCACGTTGCGGCTGCCAGGCGCCGTGCCGCTCGCCGCTGCTACCCCCGCTCCCCCACTCCGCACGCTCCTTGCGAGGCGTTCGATTAAGCCCTCCCTGCCCTCCTGCAAGTCAGCCTCTTCGCGCCCTTCCCGCGTCTTCACGACCTTCCAGCCCGAGAGGTCTCCATCTTCCCTGTAACCCCAGGACTGGTCCCTGCTAGGGTCAATCCTCTCGGGGAGGCGGGCCACTATCTCGGCGGTCGAGTCGAGGTCCAGAATGGGGCACCTGACGCACGGTCCGAGGTCCGAAAGGACACGCTCGGTGATGGCGTCCTTGTCCACCTCGAAGACGGCTTCATCGTCCATGTTGCCGAAGGCGTACCAGGAGTTACCCGTGAGATGGTCGTTGTCGTAGACCCGGATCTGACGACAAGGGAAGAGCTGCTTGTCCGCGAGTGAACCAGGCGTGCACCACTCCCTCGCGGCCCTCCCAGTGCGCTGTTTGCGCAGGAAGCACCTCAGGCCTCCGAATAGTTCGTCCGCCGAGAGCGAGGTCCCGTCGGCCGCATACTCGGCGTCACCCTCGCCGCGCAGGAGTCCTGAGAAGTCGTCGAGGAGCCGCCAGTCGGAAGGAAGATCTAGATCTACACAGACCCGTGCCGAGCCGTTCACGCCCTCTACGCGGTAAGAAGGATGGCGGGAGGCAAGAGTTACGGCCCGGCCGAGGTGGCCTTCGGATCTCAACGGGAACCCAACTCTCACGTGCATGGCCCGCAGATTCTAACCCACGCTATCCGCAACCGTCGGTTACTGATGTCAGGAATCTGGCGTAAGAATCGTAATTCTTCGACTTCTTTCGGAGATCCCGGTCAATACGGAACGCTTGTGACCGCTTTCGCAGGTACCATCCCACCGTAACAGAGAGCAGAAGCTATGGCGTGCGAAAGGATAAGGATGCCACCAGAATCGTCAGCCAACGCCTCGACCACACAGGGCGGTAGCGCCTCGGAGAGCGTGCTTGGTCGGCGCGCGCTCAACCGTGCGCTGCTGGAGCGCCAGATGCTGCTGCGCCGCCAGAAGCTCCCTGCCTTCGACGCCATCGAACGGCTTGTCGGCATGCAGGCCCAGGTGCCCCAGGCTCCCTACGTCGGCCTCTGGACGCGGCTCGAGGACTTCCGTCCCGACGAGCTGTCAGGCTTGATCTCCGACCGGCGGGCGGTGCGCTCCTCGTTGATGCGCGCGACGATCCACCTCGTCACCGGCCGCGACTTCCTGGCTTTGCGCCCAGCTGTGCAGCCGGTCCTGGAGCGCGACGTGTACCGGAACGCAGCCTACGGCAGGGACCACCTCACAGGGCTGGACGTGGACGCGGTGCTGACGGCCGGTAAGGCGCTGCTAGAAGAAAGGCCACGGACCGCTGCGGAGCTACGCCGGTCACTCGGGCCGCGATGGCCGGGCCGGGACGCCGCGGTGCTGGCGTACGCGGTCCGCGTCCTGCTGCCGCTGGTGCACGTTCCTCCGAGGGGCCTCTGGGGCGAAAGCGGACCAGTAGCCTTGACCACGGCCGAGTCGTGGCTCGGCCAAAGCGTGGCCAGCGTCCGCGAGCCGGACGAGACTATCTTACGCTACCTGGCGGCTTTCGGCCCTGCCACCGTCGCTGACGCCAGGACGTGGTCGGGCCTTGGCGGGCTGCGGGAGGTCTTCGAGCGGCTCCGGCCTCGCCTTGTCATCTTCCGGGACGAGCACGGTCGCGAGCTCTTCGACGTTCCCGGCGCCCCGCTGCCCGGTCCCGAGACACCTGCACCTCCTCGCTTCTTGTCCCAGTTCGACAATGTGCTGCTCTCCCACGCCGACCGTACCCGCATCATCTCAGATGAGCACCGCAAGGCTCTCCTCGAGGACCCCATGATGCGCGGCGTGCTGCTCGACGGATTCGCCTGCGGGACGTGGAAGGCTGAGCGTACCCGCGGAAAGGTGACGCTCGTGATCCAGCAGTTCGAACGACTCTCCAAAGAGGATCGCGACGCCCTGGCCGATGAAGGCGAGCGGCTGTTGCGCCTTGCGGCTAAACCTCAGGGCGCCAACGCGTTCGAGATCCGATTCAACAGAGAAACCTAGAAAGTAGAGGGGTGAGGCACCTACGTTCATAGGTCTGTAGCCCCTTCAGCTTGCGCTGCGCGATCGGGCGGGCTACCTTGCCCGTGCACCCCGAAGAGAACAGGAGACCCTTTGAGCGAGCAAGATAGCAACCCGCCGGTCTCGACAGGCGGGGGCGACGACGGGACGACGACACTGCTCGGGTCGGGACGGATTGGCAAGGACGACCCACGGATAGTCGTGCTCGGCGACGTGGACGAGGCGAGCTCTTTCCTCGGCCTGGCCCGCGCGGAGGCGGACGAGGAAGTCGGTGGGCTCTTAATCTGGCTGCAGCGGCTCCTGTACCGCGTCATGGGCGACTTGGCGATGCCGAAGGAGGACAACGCGGTCGGCGAGGATGAGCTGAAGGTACTCGACGCCGCACTCCAAGAGTGGCGCGGACGCACACAGATCCCCAAGGAATTCGTCATCCCGGGAGAGAGCCGGCGCGGCGCTCTCCTCGACGTCGCCCGCTCCGTAGCGCGCCGCGCGGAGCGTAGCCTCGTCGCCGCCGGATACGCAAACGAGCACCCCGACGCCGTGCGCGTCGTCAACCGCCTCTCCGACCTCCTCTTCGTCCTCGCGCGCAACGCCGACGGTGAGAAGACCCTCTCGAAGGGCTAGAGGGTACTCAGATAGAACGCGCAGCGTAACGCAAGGTCACCATTGACGGCGACTAATAGGCTCCTTTGTCGACGAAGAGGGCTCTAACGGTGCGGGCCAAAAGCACCAGATCAAGCCATACGGACCAGTCGCGCACGTAGTGGATATCCATCTCGATCCTGTCAGTGAAGAAAGCGTGGTTGCGACCAGAAACCTGCCACGGTCCGGTTACCCCTGGAGGTACTCGCAGAATCTCGTCGCGCGCCCCCCCGATTTCTCCGGACTCGCGGGGTAGGTAGGGGCGAGGGCCGACCAGGCTCATCTCCCCGCGCAAGACGTTCCAAAGCTGCGGCAGCTCATCCAGGCTGGTCCTGCGCAAGAATCGGCCGACGCGCGTAACACGGGGATCGACGCGTAGCTTGTGGTACTTTACGTACTCTTCCCTGAGGCCAGCATCCTCGGCGAGCATAAGCTCCAGCACAGCCTCCGCTCCGGTTACCATAGTACGGAATTTGATGCACGGGAATGGGTCACCGTCCTTGCCCATCCGCCAGTCCGTGTAGAAAATGGGCCTTCCAGATTCTGCATAGACGAGCAGGGCTATCCCCAAGAGAAGCGGAAGCACGAGGGCTCCGCCCACCACGGTAGCTCCAAGGTCTAGCATGCGTTTCGCCCTCCGCGCCCAGGGGTTGAGGAGGTTGTACTTTATCTCCACCGCCAAGGTTCCCGCAAAGTCGCGGGCCGTCACCGCTGAGTTGGTTATACCGCCGAGGTGCGAGATAAGTAGAACGTGCCGGAAGCTGCGGCTAGCCCGACTAACGAGCCGTGCCAGGTGCGAGCGCCGGATGTAAGGCGTGGCGAAGATTATGGTATCCACGCCGCCTCTTCGAGCGAGATTCTCGACCTGAGTCATGGTCTCTTCGTGGGAGAAGCCGTTGAGCGGCTGCCCTGACAGCGTCAGGCCCCGGTCGATGAGGGCGGCGGGGACGTATCCTAGCACCCATTCCTCTTCTAAGAGCTTGACCGTTCGGGCGCTCGTGTCCTTATCTCCCACGACGACCACGGGTCTGCCCCAGATACGGAGCCTCCACATCCCCCACCGCGCCAAACCCTGCACCAGCGGGGATAGAAGCAAAAGGCCCACAAAGCCTAGCGCTAGTAGCAGGCGTGGGAAGTTCTCGTAAAACCTGAAGGGTCCAAACCTCGAGGCTATGTCCCCGAGGCCCAAGACTATGACAATGGAAACGGCGGCGGCGCCGCCGAGCACGGAGTATGTGTGCCGGCGAAGCCTCTCGGGCGAACTCAGACCGTAGCCCGGATAGAGCCCCATCAAAGCCCGTAACCCTATCCACACCGCCACGGCGAAACCCCCGACCACCATAGCCGTCGTCCTGGGGTAGCCCTCCCACCCCATCAAGTTCCACCGGCCCAAGATGCGCTGTAGCTCGAAGGCTGCCAGCCAGACCGGCACCGCCAGCAAGGCGTCAGACAATACGCAGACTAGGACAACCCCTAGTTGTCTCCAAGCCTGCGCCAGGCGGCGCCTTGGTGGCCGCACGTGCTGCGATGGGGGCTCTTCTGCCTGTCGAGTGGTATCACCGATACTGGGAACTTGACTCCTCCTCAACACCCTCTCCCCCTCAACCGAGCATGATGGTACTTGTCCGGAGTCATATACAAAGCCAAAGCGCGAATTCTCCAGAGAATCAACGTAGCCATCATCGCTTTCAGACGGACATACTTCGCTTGAGTTGTTCGGCTGTCCTTCTCCCCATTCTCCCCTCCTGACCTTTGGCGCAGCTACTATCAGTAAACCATCAAAACTCTAGAGATTCGGCCAATTGGCTGGCAAACTTCATACGTGGCAGCTCTCAGCGTGATTCAATAGCCTCCCCCCTCGTTTCTTGATACATACGCTACTCGTCTATCGGCGAAGTACCTTAACCTCACTATATCGCAACATAAACTGAACGGATACACCTATTAATCACCCAAACCAATGATTTTAGCTGTTGCGAATGGCGCACTTTCTCGTTACGAATGGCCCTGCGGTTACAGGCTACCTAGCACCTCCTGCACTCCGACCACGATGAAGGGAATCACCGAGATGGCGAGAACCACGTTCGAGACGAGCCGGTTGCGGTACTCGGGGGCTACACGCTGGGAGTTCAGGAGGATGAGCAGCGTAATCGCCAAAAAGGGCAGGAAAAGAGCGCCAAGCGAGGCGTAGACTATCACCAGCAGAACCGGCTCTCCGAAGGCGAGCAGGATCATGGGCGGGAACGACGTCCAGGCCAAAAATCCTCGGATGAATATGCTCTTTTTGACCACGAGCTTGGGGTCTCAAGGCTTCATCGGTGAATGTGGTGAGCCGCTTGAGGCCCTTGCTCGAGTCCTGAGGTCTCCGGAGAAAGCCGTGCCTCAGGCCGGCCTATCCACCCACTCGGGTTCGGGTGTGATATGGGACTCGGGATGCGGACCAGGACCATCGAGACCTGTGGAGCTCACGGTCATCAATACCCGCACCTTCTTGTCGTGGTCACTTAGAGTCTGGCACGAGAGCCTGACCTGCCCGAGAAGGTTGCGCTTCTCGAGCACTTCGAGTTCGGCCCTGGTCATCTTCTCGGGCTCGCCCTCCAGATACTCGATGCGGCAGGTGGTGCACCTAGCGTAAGAACCACAGCGGTGCAGGATATCTACCCCGGCATCCTCTTCGATCGCCAGAACCAATCTCTTGTTCTCGGGAACTTCGAAGGTCCCCACGCCCTCGACCTCTAGCTTAGGCATTCATTCCTCCTTCCAGAGACGGAGCTTACATTCTCGTATCTAACCACGCCGGCAGACCAGGCGCGAATGCCAGGTCGCGGGCTTTCGAGGTTACACGTCTCCAAAACCGTAAGTGGATCGGCTAAACTGGCCATTCACGAAAGGGGGTCACGCATGGATCACCGCCCGCCTTCTATAAAGGTAGACAAGCCCTGGGGCAGGTTCGAGCAGTACACGCACAACCTGCCCAGTACGGTCAAGATCATCACCGTCGCTCCTGGCGGCGCGCTCTCACGCCAGTACCACCACCGCCGCGACGAGCTCTGGGTCATACTGGACAAGGGAGCCCAGGTACAGCTCGGCGAAGAGGTCCTCGAGCCCGAGATCGGGGAGAAGATATTTATCCCCCGAGGAACGGTTCACAGGCTCTCCACGGCAGGCGAAAGTGAGGTGCGGATACTGGAGATCTCCTTCGGCGAGTTCGATGAGGAGGACATCGTCAGGCTCGATGACGTCTACGGTCGTGTGGCGCAATAACGGTTCTGGTTTAGATCCAGGGTGAGCTCCAGGGGCGAAGAGGAGTCCGGGCGCGACGAGCGCGCGCAGGCGTCCGCCGGGCATGCACAGACCGGGGCGGAGAGGGACCGCGGACAGCCTTCCCGCATGTCTCCGCTGCTCCTGTTGTTCGCCGTGCTGCTCCTTGCGCTGCTCGCGGTGGCCATGATCCTCCTTTGGAGGTCCCTGGGCGAGAGCATTTCAGGCACCAGCGTCGCCAGGGATTCCATAGACTCAGCCAGTCCTAAACCTCGCGTAAGACTCGCCAATGCCGCAGGCCAGGTGCGCGTCGAGGGCGTAAAGGGATCCAGGTCCGTAGATTATGAAGCCACGCGATACGCGATGGGCGCCGACCCCGCCGCCGCCAAGCAGCGGGCCTCCGATGTTCCCGTGGACATCTCCCGCGAAGACTCGAAGATCGTCATCGAGACGGACGGGGGGAAGGATACGGGGGCAGACTATACGCTCAGGGTGCCGACAGGCGGTTCCGTCGAGGTCGAGTCCGAGGCTGGAGACGTCGAGGTCTCGGGTATCTCGGGCAACGTGATCGTCGGCGCCGAAGCCGGGGATGTGATGGTCAGGGACGTTGGTGGCGACGTCAAGGTCGAAGCCCCTAGAGGAGATGTCACCGTCGGCGACGTCAACACGGATACCGGAAGTGCGAATCTCGAGACCGGCGTGGGGGACGTCTCGCTCGAAGACCTGATCCTGGGCACCCTAGAAACCAGCGTCGAGGCCGGGGACGTTACCCTCTCCGGGCGTTTCTCCGGCGGCGGGCGAGTCTCCGTAGAGACCGGCGACATTATCGCTAGGCTTCCTCCGGAGGATACGAGGGACCTTACCCTCCAGACGCGCGTCGGCAGCGTCTTGCGCGAGCCTGCGGACGGAGGTTCGAACGGGCAGGGTACCGAAACACAGAAGCAGCAAGGGTCGTAGTGTTCCGCAGGGGTGACGTGGGATACGGTGGTGAATCGCCCGAAGACTTCTGGGGCGCGCTGCGAGGGGTCTGGTTCGATCCGGTCCGCTTCTTCAGGGGACTCGACCCGCGGGGAGGAGCTATCCGGCCTGCCATCTTCGCCTCCGTGGTCCTCTACCTGGACCTGCTCCTCGAGGCGGGACTCCAGATGCTCTGGCTCCGCGAGTTCAACTACGCTATGATCTACGCTCCCTTCCTCGGGCTCGTTGTCGCGATCGTGCTCGCACCGTTGCTAGTCGCCGGGCTGGCGATCATCGTTCTATTCATCCTCGGAGGTGGCAAGCTCTCACACGAAGGCTTTGGGCCTCTGTTCCGCTCTTTAGGATACGCCAGCGGGATAGGTTTCGCGCTCTGGATCCCCTTCGCCCCCCTCCTCGCGATCCCATACGGCGCCTTTGTGGCCACCGTGGCAGTAAAGGAGACACTGAACGTCGGTTGGCCCCGGGCTGCCACCGCGACCCTCATCCCACTCGGGGCCGTCCTCCTGACGGTGCTCGCCCTGCTCGGACCCGGGGAAGCCGCAGGCTTCCT
Source organism: Rubrobacter sp. (assembly GCA_036519935.1). Classification (GTDB taxonomy): domain Bacteria; phylum Actinomycetota; class Rubrobacteria; order Rubrobacterales; family Rubrobacteraceae; genus Rubrobacter_D. Next base: position 9,425 of record DATDKO010000156.1, read on the forward strand.
TTTGAACCCACCTGGAAGCTAACGCTCCAGCATATCAGCTTGTCGGCACTTCAGCATTCGCGTGCGCGAGTCCTGGATGACCGGCCAACCGGCGGCGAAGCCGCCGTGCTGACAAGCGAATCCCGAACGGCGTAGCGTGCTGACTAGCTGACATGCTGACACGCTTCCAACGCGAGCGCCGCGAGCAGCGCCGACCCACGCGGCAGGACCTCCTCGTCGAAGGCGAACTGGGGCGTGTGCAACCCCGAGATATCTTCCCCGACGCCGAGCCAGATAAAGGCCCCTGGCACCTTCTCCAGGAAGAACGCGAAGTCCTCGGCGCCCATAGACGGGTTGGGTAGCTCCAGGACGGACTCCGCGCCGAAGAGGTTCTCAGCTACGCCAAGGACGCGGTCAGCAGCACCTTCCTCGTTGGCGGTTACGGGGTAAGAGAAAGTGTAGTCCAGATTTGCGTCACCACGCATACTCTTCGCCACGCCGCGGGCCAACGCTTCTATACGCCCTGGCATACTCTTGCGGAGGTCAGGGTTCAGGGTCCTGACCGTTCCCCCGAGGCGGGCCTTCTGAGGGATGATGTTGAAGGCTGTTCCCGCGCCGATCTCCCCCACCGTCAGGACCGCGGGCTCCACCGGGTCTACTTCCCTCGACACGACGGTCTGCAACGTCGTCACTACTTGTGCCGCGATGACTACGGCGTCGGCGGCCAGGTGGGGCATCGCGCCGTGCCCGCCCGAGCCTCTGATCTCTATCTCGAAAGCGTCGGCAGCGGCCATGATGGGACCTGCCTTCGTCGCCACCTTCCCGAATGGCAACCCCGGCCAAAGGTGCAGCGCAAAGATAGAAGCAACATCGTCTGCCACCCCCTCATCGACCATCACTCTGCCTCCACCCCCACCCTCCTCCGCAGGCTGGAACACAAACTTGACGGTGCCGTTCAAGCGGTCGCGCAGGTCTCGCTGCGAGAGGGCGTGGGCCGCGCCGACGAGCATGCTGGTGTGTCCATCGTGGCCACAGGCGTGCATCCTCCCTTCTATCTCCGAGGAGAAAGGCAGGCCCGTCTCCTCCTCTATGGGGAGGGCATCCATGTCTGCCCGCAACGCTACCGTAGGCCCTTCTCCCCCCCGGAGCGTTGCGACGATCCCGTTCCGCGCGACGCCTGTCTCTATGTCGAGGGGCAGACCGTCGATGGCCGCGAGCACCTTTTCCGCAGTCCTTTCAGTATCGAAGCCCAGCTCGGGCTCGCGGTGGATGTCGCGGCGAAGGGCGACGATCTGCTCACCGAAGTTCTCCTCGACCTCTGCCTGCAATCCTTCGAACCTCTGGGACACGTCCACAAAGTCTCCTCTCTTAGCGGATTGGGGAAGCCTTCCCCAATCCTCCAGCTAGTCAGCAGTTCAGCCAGTCAGCTCTATGTTTACCGAAGGGCTGATACCGCCGTAGGGCTGCAAAGGAAAGGTACCATAGAGCGCGGCTCAGACTGCGGTCTTTAGTGACCAGACGGTCGGCTCGCGCGGCAGGCGTTCCGGGTCGAAGCGGGCGATGAGGTCGTCCGGTGACGGCCTCTCTCCAACCCTGGCGAGCCCTAGCGTGCGGGCCATCCAGGCGCGTACCTCGGCCGGTCCCTCGTCCCGATCCGATAGGGTGACGGCGCCGTGGCGTTTGGCGAGACGCCGTCTGTCCGGGCCGAGCACGAGCGGGACGTGGGCGTATCGGGGCGCTGGCAAGCCGAGCATTCGTGCCAGCAGGATCTGGCGCGGGGTCGAGTCCGCAAGATCCGCACCCCTCACCACCTCGCCTATCCCCTGTGCGGCGTCATCGACCACAACGGCGAGCTGGTAGGCCGGAGTGCCGTCGTTGCGGCGCACGACGAAGTCGTCCACCTCTTCCTCACAGCGACCGAGGAGCCTGTCCTCGAAGGCTACTCGGACGTCATCAGAACGTACCCGCAGCGCCGGAGGGCGTCCTGAGGCCTCGCGCACGGCACGCTGTGGCGCTGTTAGTTCACGGCAGTTGCCAGGATAACGGTCTGAAGCCGAGATGCCGTGCGGCGCGGATGCGGCGGCCCGGATCTCCGCGCGCGTACAGTAGCAAGGGTAGAGCAGTCCGCTAGCATCGAGGCGGGCTATGGCCTCCTCGTACAGCTCCATCCGCTCCGACTGGCGCACCACTGGACCGTCCCAGTCGAGCCCGAGGGCCCTGAGGTCGGAGAGCTGTATCTCTTCCACGCCAGGACGAACCCGCGAGCGGTCGAGGTCCTCCACACGTACCAGAAATCGCGCCCCGGCCGAACGTGCGAACAGCCACGCCAGGAGAGCTGTCCGCAGGTTCCCGAGGTG
>DATDKO010000157.1:0-5544 GCA_036519935.1 Rubrobacter sp.
GGGAAGCATACAGTGACACTCTACCTGGCGCGCGGGTCTCCGTGGTTACGGAAAGACCTGGTGAGGTGGACCTGCGTGGGGACGCGACGTGGCGGGCGCTAGAGCGGTTGTACTCGGGTACGGTGCGCAGGTGGGTCGAGATCAGAAGCGAGGTCGACTCACCAGAGGCAGGGAAGATGGCGCGCCAGATCTCCTACTACGCGGGCGGTCATACCCCGCGTACCTTTGTGGACCACCAGGAGATAAGAGCAGGCTCCTTCAGGGGCCCGCGGGAGCTTAGGACCCTGGCCGGCTACGAGAGTGCGGAGGGACGGATGACGCTAGCGCGGATCACGGCGCGGCGCTACCTCGACGAAAACTCCGTCGGTCGCCTCGGCAAGCGCCCCCAGAGCCTCGTCCAGGTCGCCGAGATCGCCCGCCTGTATCAGACCATGAGCCTCACCGTGGATGAGATCCGCTGGAGGCTGGAGCAGCTGATCTCCTTGCGCTTCGAGGTGCTCGAGGCAGTCTACAAGCTAACCGGCCAGCGTCGTCGTTTCTCTTTCTACGAGATTGCCCGCGCCGCCCGACTCCTCGACGGCCACTTCCCTGACTCGGGCGTCGCCGCCGAGGTCCTCACCCAGTGTGTACAACAGGCCCTCACGACCGGCGTCCCATTGGTCGACGTCGCCTATATGAACGTCACGACGGGCGAAGGCTTCTGAGCAGGTTTCAGGTTACAGATATCAGCCATCAGGTAGAGTCGGCTGGAGAGACTGCCCTGCGTTCGTCCTCCTCTGTAGGGTAGCCACGAGCAGGTCGCCGCTTCTCTGATGTCACAGGCGTGGCAGAGCAATACCTGATGCCCGAAACCTGTCGCCTGACACCTCAGACTGCCAGGTCTGACAGATCATGCTCAGGTACAGAAAGGTTGTAGGGTCGCGCAGGCTTCTCTGCGAGCACGCGTACCTTGTAGACGAAGTCTGGGACGAACTCCCCCCGCCTGACGTCGAGTATCTCGACCGGCTGTCCGGTAGCCCTCAAGGCAGCCCGCTCTCCTACCTCGTAGCGCGCAGGCCTGTTGCGTTCGACCAAGTTTCCTCCTCCTCATAGCAGAAGTATAATTCTGGCACAGTCGGGAGGGTTTCGAGAAGGAGGACGATGGCCGAGCGGTACGATCTCGTGGTCGTGGGAGCCGGTCCTGGCGGCTCCTCAGCGGCCTACCACTCCGCGAAGACGGGGCTGAACACACTGCTACTCGACAGGCAAGCGTTTCCCAGGGACAAGACCTGTGGCGACGGCCTGATGCCGCACGCCGCCTCAGAGGTCGCGCTGATGGGCCTCGCCGACTGGCTCGACCAGCCGCACCACGGCAAGTTCACGGGTTTCTCAATATACACCCATACCGCCTACCTGCGCCAGAGGGTCCCCCCTACCCTGCACGGTCCCAGGGGCTACGTCGTAAGGCGCAAGGAGACCGACGCCAGGCTCCTCGAGCGTGCGACCTCCGCCGGCGCCCATTTCCGTTCCGGGGTCAGGGCCACCGATCTCGTGAGGTCGGCGTCCGGCAAGGTGACCGGTCTCGAAGCCACCGAGGCGGGCGAATCCCTGCGTTTCGAATCCCCGCTGGTAGTAGTGGCCGACGGCGTCGGGGGTTTCGCGGGCAAAGGGATGAAGGCTCACCAGAATGCCGTCGCCCGCAGGCAGTATTTCAGCGGCGTGGATGGTCCGGACAAGCAGGATCTGCAAGTCTTTATCACGGAGGACATGAACTCACACGGCGCGGGTTATGGCTGGGTCTTCTACTTCGGAGACGGCACGGCGAACGTCGGGGCGGGCGTCTCGACAGCGGCGCTAACCCGCACGGGCCGTAATCTCAAAGATTTCTTCGACCACTTTCTCGAAGATCCGCAGCTGGCAAGCTGGCTGGAGAACGCCACACCGGAAGGCCCACCGACAAGTTGGTCACTCAAGATGGGGATGTGGGGCGCGAAACGCTACGATCAGGGGCTTATGGCGGTCGGGGACGCAGGCAGCATGATCCACCCGGTAAGCGGGGAGGGAGTCGGTTACGCGCTGGAGTCGGGCCGGCTGGCCGCCTCGTGGGCCCACGAGGCTCACGCCAGGCAGGATTTCTCAGCCTCGGTCCTCTCCGGCTACGAACGCCAGCTCAGGCACAGGCGGGCCCGCGAGCACTTATCAGGATACGCGCTGGTCAACCTGGTGCCGAACTTGATGTTGCTCGAACCCATCTTCAAAGCTTGCGAGAAGGAGCCCGAAGCCCGCAGGACGCTCCTCGAGGCTTTTACTGGCGACGCGCCCGTCTACAACCTTCTCAAACATCCCGGCATGCTCGCAAGAGCACTGCAGAATAGCCTCACGGAGCGGATACGGTCATGAGGACCACGTCGTCCAGATCCGGCGCGTACGACCCTATCGAGCCGCGCTCGGGAGCAGAGCGCAGAGGCGCCGGGCCAGCTATCATTCGGCTTCACGACCAGAGGAGGGTTCGGCGACTTGGCTACTGGGACAACCTTCGACGTTGCACAGATGCGGGTCCACATCCTGGACGACGGGGTATTCGTTACAGACGCTGGTAACCTATTCGGCGGCTCTAGGAAGGCCAGCATCAAGGGCGCCATGCACCCCGTCCTCGTCGAGGCAGGCGATAGCCTCTTGCTCATCGACGCCGGATTCGGGCCTGAGCTGCCCGAGATCCTGGTCGGCCGATACGAGCTGAGGCGGGATAAGCACCTTCTCGACCATCTCGAGAGAGTTGGCTACTCCGCCGGGGACGTAACCCACGTCATCCTCTCGCACCTGGACGCCGACCACGTCGGCTGGGCGCTGGGGCCGCCGAGCTTCCCAAGCGCCACAGTCTACGTTCAGGAGGCCGCACTCGAGGAGGCACGCCGGATGCCGGAGAAAGACGGACGACGGGCAGCCGTCCCTACCGTCGAGCAAGGCGTAGAAGATGGCTGGTGCGAGCTGCTCGACTCGGACGAAGACGTTCTGCAAGGCGTCAAGGTCGAGGTGCGTGCGGGGCATTCCGCAGGGCATCAGATCGTGTGGCTCGGGGAGGGCGATGACCTCGCACTCTACACAGGAGATCTCGCGCCTGCCAAGATCTGGCTCGACCCGGACCTCATCTCCGGCGTGGATACAGATCCGGAAGCAGCCCGCCGGAACCGCATCGAAGTGCTCTCGGCCGCGGAGTCACGCGACGCCCCCGTCATCCTCTACCACGAGCCAGGGGACTGCCTCGTCAAAATCCGAGAGACGGAGAAAGGGTTCGAGGCCATCCCGATAGGAGACTGAGTTTCAGCATTTCAGCAACGACTCGTGCACGCGAAAGCTGACGAGCGCCCGACACGGCGCGTGCTGACTAGCTGACTAGCGTTCGCGCCGGCGGTTCCTGATCTTGCGCCACACGATGGGCGCGGCCAGTATGAGTGCGCGTCTGAGTATCGTCTTCAATCTCGCTCCTCGCCTAGTTGACTACCAGTAATACGTAAGAGGCGCCGTTCGGTTGCGGCGACGAGTTTTCAGCCGCTGTGCCAGACGGTTCTCTCGCCTGCAGGGCTACGCCTGCGAGGCCTCTCCCCCATGTCGGGATAGCCGACGTAGAGATAGGCGACGATACGGTCACCCTCTCCGAGGCCGAAGAAGGCGCGCATGTGCTCATGATAAGCGACAGGTCCGGTTCTCCAGATGCTCGCGAGACCGAGGGAGTGGGCCGTGAGCTGCATGTTCTGGACGGCTGCTGCGCAGGCAGCGTAGTTCTCCAGGGTCTCTACCTCATCACGGCCGGAGGCGGAGATCACAGCGATCACCACAGGCGCCCTGAAGGCCTTCTTTCGCTCGCGGCTGATCCTACCCGCCGCCATCTCTTCGTCCTCCCCTTCGGCTTCGGCCTGCAGGCGGGCCGTCTCGGCCCTCGCCCGGGCCAGCTCGCCGCGCCCTTTTCCCGTAAACACGTGGAAGCGCCACGGCTCGGTGATCTTGTGGTTGGGGGCGTGCACGGCGCTCTCCAGGATGCGCCTGACGAGGTCTTCAGGCACAGGATCCTGCCTCACGCGGCCGACGCTCTGGCGCGTCTGAATGGCGTGGGTCACATCCAACGAAGCTCTTCGAAACCGATACTCACTGAACTGATTCTATCCGGGTTTGGCGCGGCAAGCCCTGAGGTATTCACATATCATGACCTCAGCCGGCTAGTCGAACACAGGAGGGAAAGAGATGGCGAAGAGGAAGGTCACCGTAGTAGGCGCGGGCAACGTCGGAGGGACGACGGCCCAGAGGCTGGCAGAGCGTAATTATGCCGACGTTGTGCTGGTGGACATCGTGGAAGGACTACCCCAGGGCAAGGCGCTAGACATCCTGGAGAGTGGCCCGATACTTGGCTACGACTCCAACGTAACGGGCGCCAACGATTACGAGGAGACCGCAGGCTCGGACGTGGTGGTCATAACCAGCGGAAGCCCCCGCAAGCCGGGGATGAGCCGTGACGACCTGCTCAAAACGAACCAGAACATCGTGGCGAGCGTTACGGAGAAGGTCGTCGAGCATTCGCCGGAGACGATCCTCGTCGTCGTAGCCAACCCTCTCGACGCGATGTGCCACGTGGCGATGGAGACGAGCAGGTTCCCCCGCAAACGGGTGGTCGGCATGGCAGGCATCCTCGACACCGCCCGCTACCGCACCTTCATAGCACAAGAGCTCGAGGTCTCCGTGCGCGACGTTTTCGCGCTCGTCCTCGGCGGGCACGGGGATACGATGGTCCCACTACCGAGCATGGCCACTGTAAGCGGGGTCGCGATCACGGAGCTTCTCCCCGAAGATCGTGTCGAAGCCATAGTGGACCGTACCCGTCAGGGCGGGGCCGAGATCGTGGGCCTCCTCCAGAGTGGGAGCGCCTTCTACGCACCGTCAGCAGCCGCAGCCGAGATGGTCGACGCTATCCTGCTCGACCAGAAGCGCATCCTCCCCTGCGCCGCCTACCTGCAGGGCGAGTACGGAATAGACGACCTCTTCGTCGGCGTCCCTGTAAAGCTCGGCGCCTCGGGCATCGAAGACATCATCGAGCTCGGCCTCACCGAAGAAGAACTGGGAGATCTGAACGACAGCGCCGACGCTGTAAGAGATCTCGTCCAAGTATTGCACGGCTAGACAGCAACAAACCGGACAATTGTTCGCGTCTCCACATCTTGTGGGGCTGAAAGCGGAGGCCTTACGGCCTCCGCGTACCGGCTCTACAACACCTTTATGCGCCTGCGGACCCTGGTTGCGGCCAGGGACGCGGCGATCTCGTCGAAGACGCGGGCCGGGGTCGAATCGACCTCGAACAGGGAGCGTCCTGGTTCACCGGTGGCGTCAGGCAGGATCGGGATGCGCCCTATCACCTGCGATCCGAGCTCCCCGGCAACCCTGTCGCCACCGTCGCCGCCGAAGATCTTCATCTCCTTGCCGCAGTCAGGGCATTCGGCGTAGCCCATGTTCTCGACGACCCCCGCTAACTTGAGGTGCGCCTGCACGGCCATCTTGCCCGCCTTGACTGCAACGCGG
>DATDKO010000158.1:0-4168 GCA_036519935.1 Rubrobacter sp.
TCTGGGCGATCAGGGCGTGCTTTGAGAGGTGCTCCTTCGACAGGGTGGGCCATATCGATGGATGATTGCGGTTTCCTGGCTACTCCCCCATCCGAGCGAAATCGAGTATTCGATGTGATCGATAACCTTCATTTGCAGGTAAATTGTCCATGGTGTGGGTCTCGAGAAGAAAATTCTCAACAACGCAGAAGGGGGTGCGGAATGTGGGCTAGAAGGTTGAGTGTGTGGTATCTCTCGAGCGTCGTGGCGGCGTCTCCCTCGTCATTAAGCTCCCGGAGGACCGCCAGGTTCTCCTCCAGCAACGACTTCGCCCGCTCGTTATCGCCTTCCTCTACGGCCAGGGTTCCCAGGCTATTGAGGGCGGTGGCGATGTTCGCTTTGTCGTCTAACCGTCGGGATAACTCGAGCATCGCTTCGTAGGTTGTTTCCGCCCGTTGAGTATCGCCCTGGTACTGGGTCAGCCATCCCATCCCCTCAAGCGCTCTTACCCGTGCTGCAGACGCTGCCTGCTTGCTGCCCGCAATTGCTCGGTCGAGCCACCTCACGCCCTCACTCAGGTAGCCCCGAGTGTGCCAGAAACGCCACAGGGCGGTACTCAATCACAGCGCCAGTTCGGCCTCTCCCCGCTGGAGGGCCCATGAGAGCGCCTCCCTGAGGTTGTCGTGCTCCCTTTCCAGCCGCTCCAACCATACGCTCTGCTGCGGTCCGGCGAGGTCCGGTTCGGCTTCTTCGGCCACGGCGAGGAAGAAGGCGGCGTGACGGTTCTGCACCTCGTCGGCTTTCCCCACTCTCCTCAAGCTTCTCGCGGGCGTACTGCCGGAGGGGTTCGAGCATCCTGTAGCGCACCGCGCCGCCCGTGGGCGCCCCGGCCACCACCAGCGACTTGTCAACCAGCCCCCCGAGGAGATCCAAGACATCGTTTTCCTCAACGCCGCCTCTAGAGCACACCGCCTCCGCAGCCTCCAGAGTCCAACCCCGGCAAATACCGAAAGCCGCCTGAAGAACGTCCGCTCGGCCTCTGAGAGCAGCTTGTGGCTCCAGTCGATCGTCACCCTCAGGGTCTGTTGCCTCGGTGCGGACATCCGATTGGCGCCGCTTAGCACGTCTAGTGAGACATCTAGCCTCTGGGCGACCTGCTCCACCGCAAGAACACCCATCCTTGCCGTGGCTAGCTCTATGGCAAGCGGTACCCGTCGAGTTTCCGGCACACCCTCACCACTGTCCCAGCGTTTGCTTGGGTCAACTCGAAGTCGGGCAGTCTCAGTCGGGAGCGATCCATAAAGAGCCTGACCGCCTCGGAGCACATTAGTCTATCTATGTTAAACCCTCCGTTTGGTGCTTCATCCGTTCTAGCTGGTAGGGAGAGGCAGCGCCCAATTCACCTCACCGGAGATGCCAAGGGGCTCTCGGCTGGTAGCGAGCACCCCGAGATGCGGGCACGAGTCAAGATGCGTATCCACCAGGTGTGCCGCTGCCTCCACGAGGTGCTCGCAGTTGTCCATCACGAGGAGCAACTCTTTGTCTTCCAGAGCCTCCACTAATGTGTCGGTAAGCGACTGGCCGGGACGCTCTGGTACCTGCAAGGCAGTGGCTACGGGCTGAGGCACCAGATCACCCTCCGAGAGCCCCGCCAGCGTCACCAGCCAAACCCCGTCTGGGTAGATACTCACAAGCTCCCTGGCTACCTCCAGGGCCAGTCGCGTCTTGCCCCAGCCTCCCGCCCCAGTGAGGGTAAGGAGCCTGGTCATGGCGAGCATCCTCTTGACCTCAACTATCTTCTGCTCACGACCCACGAAGCTGTTCCTCAGGGTGGGCAAGTTGTGCTTGCCCACCCTGAGTGGTTCCTCCTTCTGGGAGGAACCTACGGAGGGTGTCATCGGAAGGCTCCCGGCGTCTATATCGTCGCGCAGACGGCGACTGGAAGCAGAGGGCTGCGTACCGAGCCCTCTGGAGAGGACATCGCGGAGTCGTTCGTACTGGGCGAGAGCTCGCTCTGGTAGGCCTGAGATGGCGTGAAGGCGCATGAGACCTACTTGTGCCTCCTCGAAGGTCGGCTCCTTGGCAGTAGCCTTTCGCAGCGCCTGGATGGCTAGGCTATGCTCATCGCGTTCCTCGTGAAGCCCCGCGAGCTCGACGAACAGGGCAAGGTAGAGTTGCCGTAGCTCTTCACGCCTACCTTCTGTCCACGCCTCGTAGCGGTCCTCAGGAAGTAGATCGCCCTCGTATAGGTCGAGCGCTGCTCTGTAGGTCGCAGGCTCTTTGGCGCCCCTGGCAGTCGCCGCAGCTTCTTCGAAGGCATCCACGTCCACCCACAGGTCGCCTTCCGGACACAACACAAGCGACTCCGGCGCAGGCGATCGCGGACATCATCCCTGATGCGCAGCGCCGCACCCTGGAAGCTCAGACGCACAACGTAGCTTCAGAGGCCATCGCTCCCGTGTTGGAGGAGTTTTTCGGCTGCGGCAGCAAGCCCCGGGGAAGCGTCAGTGGCGAAGAGTGCTGACGGGTAGCAAAAGAACGAGGTCTCAATGAGAAGAGTAACGATTTCGCAGTACGTGTGTATTGATGGCTTCATGAAGGGACCAGGGGCCTGGTCAGATGAGTCAACCATGACCGGGGCCGAATAACAAATAACGCAGTATGCGAGCGGCAAACATAGCTCGAAGTTGCGACACAGCTTATTCAGTCAATGTCCGGCCGGGCGAATTGTCGAAAGGTCAGACTGCGAGGGATCTCTGAAGATCAGCCTAGCGTGCAAAACGCCGGAGCATCAGAAGGGTGATATCGTCTTCCTGCTCCCACTCCTCTCCCGTGAAGGAGTAGAGCTCCGCTAGGAGTAAGGTCACAAATGACCGTTTCTCAGCGTGCCCCGCAACGAGCGCTCGAAGCCTGGGGAAGCCAAACATCTGGTGCCGGTGGCGGTCGTGGGCCTCTACCAACCCGTCGCTGTAGAAGAGCACACTATCACCAGCGTCAAGCACTATTTCATTCTCTTCATAGCTCATCTCCGGCATGAGACCGAGGGGCATCCCCCTGGCCCTTAGCTCCTCAGCATCGTCGCTACTGCGGCCGCGTAGATAAGGCAGGTCGTGGCCTGCGTTAGCGTACCTCAAGCCAGCGCTCTTGGGATCGACGATGGCATAGAAGCAGGTGACAAACATATTCGAGGGTATGCGTGCCACCAGCGTCTCGTTGACTCGGGCCAGTACCTCCCCAGGCGAGGAAGAATCTAAGGCTTGGGCTACTGCCCTGACCATGCTACTGGTTGCGGCTGCCACTAAAGCTGCTGACACACCTTTACCCGTGGCGTCCCCCACGACCACTCCCACCCGGCCGTCTTCTAGCTCGAAGAAGTCGTAGAAGTCTCCTCCTACCTCTCGGGCTGGCCGGTAGTAGGGAGAGATCTGCCAGCCTTCTAGAGTGGGCACCTCCTCAGGCAGCGAGGCTTGTTGGATGCGCCTTGCCACCCTAAGCTCCTGCTCGAGGTGCTCACGCTCGCGCATCTCTTGCTCGAGACGCCGCTGCGTCAGCTCTGCGAGGCCGCTCCCCTGGCTCCACTCTTCAGCGATCTTGCCTCCCACTATGCGGTGGACAAGGATAAGCAACGCTTTGAACTCTTTGCCGGCAGGCACCAAACCCAGCCACTCTCCTCGGTCATGGATAGAGCTTGCGGTGAAGATGGTCATCACCTCGTCTCCTTCGGCCACCTGCTTCTCGATGACGTAGTGGGTGTCGGAAAAGGCGGCATGATACTGGGTGAATGATCGCAAGTAGCCTTCCAGGTCTGGCTCTTGGCCCGGAAGCAGGTTGTGGTTGAGGAAATCGGGGGCCAGCATCTCCTGCAGGGCGTCTAGGTCTCCCTTAGCATGCGCTTCCAAGAAGCGGCGCACCAGTGCCTTGTTCTTCTCTGCTGACGACATAGGAACTCTTGTCCTCCCTACTAATCCGCTTCCTCTATTTCCCTATCGGGGCAACCTTCTCCGCCTATAATGCCACCAGAAGAGCCCCAATGCGTGCAGCGACAATGATTCATTGAAGGGGCTTAGAAGGTGTCTTCTCCGAAGCCATATCCATGATCCCGCATGTAACTACCATCTCAGGACACAGCATAGTGTCCTCGAGAAGCGTCAGCAGTTACAGGGCAGATTCTCCAACGTCGACCCAGGCC
>DATDKO010000159.1:0-7513 GCA_036519935.1 Rubrobacter sp.
CGGTTCCTTCGAGACTGCGACGTCCTCATCGCTCTGGGCGGAGGCGATCCAGACCGCGTTCTCGGCGCGTCTGAGGACCGCGTTCAGGGCGGTGACGAGGCCTCCCGCTCCCCTGGAGTGCTCGCGCTCGCCCGACTCTCCGCGGGTGAACGTTACAGGCCCCCTGTTCGAGACCACGATGGTCCTTCCGCCTTCGTCTTGTGCCATGGTCCCTCTCTCGTTCGCGGCTGCTATACCTCGAGCAGTTTAGCGAAAAGAAGGAGGTCGTCGCGCAGGAGACGCGGTGTGAGGTAGTGCGTCCTTACGTGTTCCTTCCCGCGACGGCCCATCTCGCGGGCGAAGTCGCGGTCCTTGAGAAGCTTGGTGCACGCGGAGGCCACCTCGGGGATGGTGTCGATCAGGATACCGCCCCCCCCATCTACCTGCATTGGGATGCCGCCGACCCTGGCCGCGACCAGCGGCCTTGCCTTCCAGAGCGCCTCCGTCACGACGAGCCCGAAGCCCTCGCGGATGGACTTCTGAATCACCACGTCTGCTATGGACTGGAAGGCGTTGACCTCGATGGCTCCAACGTTTGTGAGGTTGGAGAACAGGAAGATGTCGCGGTCACCGTCAGCGTAGTTGACCGTCTTGTACCAGTAGTCCCAACCCTCGGGATCGTCGTGGGCCATCGAGCCGATCAGGACGAGCTGGACCTCGGGGACCTCCTCTTTTACGAGCCTGTAGGCGTCTATGACGCCAAGAGGGTCCTTCCATGGGTCGAAGCGCGAGACCTGCACCATAAAAGGCCTCTCCGCGTCCACGCCGAACTGGCTGACGATGTAGCGGGCGTCGTCAGCGCTCAGGGCCATGTTCTTGGGCGAGAGCGGGTCTATCGCCGGGGGGATGATGGTGAGCCCGGGCAGGTGCACGTCAGGAGGGGTGTACTCCTCCATGGTGTAGACCTGCGCGTCGTAGTCCGCTATGTGCGGCATGAGGTAGTCGAGCACGTGCCGGTTGGGGGTCGAGAGGTCAGGGTGGCAGCGCCAGATCCACTTCGTCTGCGGCGAAAGGCCGCCCGAGAAGTGCTTGAGCAGGGCCGGCTGCGGATCGTGGACGAACATGATGTCCCAGTCCTCGCCTGACTTCTGGAGTGTCTCGGCAGACATGCGGTTGTACTCTTCGTAGATCGCCCGGTCCTCGACGGTAAGCTCGTACTCGGCACCCTGGAGGGCGTTGTGGAAGCTCTTGGTGACGTTGAAGAAAGGCTCCGACCCGAACATTATATCCCATTCAGTCTCCAGGCCGGCATCCCGCATCAGCGGTACGAGCGTGTACAGGATCTCGGCGACCCCACCACCGAAGCTCGTCGCACTGACGTGCAGGACCCGCTTCCCCCTCAGACGCTCCCCGAGGGCCACTACCTCATCGTAGAGCTCCCGACGGACTATGCTGCGATAATCGGCGAGCGATTTGTTGCCGGGATTTACTCGCTGCTGCACTGTCTACCTTCTAGCCCCTCTTGAGTGTTCTGGCACGCTACGCACACGGTGAACTGTATATTAACGTCCACCGAAGATTCAACTGTATAGATCACGAAACGCCAGGGAGTGTCTTTTCCCTGGATTCTCGGCCTATCCGCGGACGCGCCGGATCATCTTCAGCCGCGTCCCTCCGCCCTTGGTCGAGTCGAGCACCAACTCGTCCACCAGGTTGCGGATCACGGTGAGGCCGAATCCACCATGCTCGTCCGACTCACCCGTGAGATCCGCAACGCTGAAACCGCCGCCGGCATCCGTGACGCTTACCTCGACGCCCAACGGCAAGACCCTGTACTCGACCTCGTAGCTCTCCACAGAGGCGTGGCGGATCACGTTGGTCACCGCCTCGGTAACGGCGAGCTTCAGATCGTAGACCTCGTCCGGTTCGAGTCCTGCCAGACGTCCGGCCTGGCCCATGACCAAACGGGCGAGCAGCACGTACTCTGGGCTGCTCGGAAGGGTAAGTGAGATCGGGTCCGATAGCCCGCTCCCCTCTTCCACTATCCTGGCTGTTTCACGCTCCATCGGACCTCTCGGTCATCCGGCTCCCCTCACGCAAACGGGCGAGATAGCTTGCCGGAAGCGTAACTTTGCAACATCGGGAAACTTCTTACCCAGATGTATACGACGCTAACCCGCCGCGTGGACCGGCGGCCTGCAGGAGGTTGGAATCATGGGCGGCACCAGATTGGCTCGTTGTTTTCGCCCTTGGCGGATCGCTAACAGCCGAATGTGTGATTCGGAGCAGGTCGACCCCGCTGCAAATCGCTCTAGGTACGTTCTCTTTCTGGTCGCTCCTCATCCGGCGACGCTGGTCTCGCCAGGAGAACGCCTGACACGAGAGAGGAAGGCCCGTACCGGGCCTCCCTCGCTTCCCGTCTGCTAGAAGAGTCCCGTTAGAGGAGCCTCCTCGCCCCGACGTAGCCAGCTACGTAGTTTATGCTGGTGATGGTCACCTCGTTATTGACTTGGGCGTGGATGGTAGTCCCGTCGCCCATGGCTATGCCGACGTGGGTGATATATCCGCTGCCGTCCTCGCTCCAGAAGAGCAGGTCTCCCGCCTGGGGAGCACCGTGGACCGGGGTCCCGTAGCCCATCTGCCCACCCGGTGAATCAGGTAGGGCGATGCCGAACTCCTGGAAAACCAGCATCGTGAAGCAGGAGCAGTCCTCGGCCTCGAAAGCCACGCAGGACCCGGGAGGAGAGAACTCGTATGGGGTCCCCAGGTGATCGTCGGCGACGGCGAGCACGTCGTCGCCCATACCACTCACCCCACCGCCGCCTCCGCCGGCAGGCGATCCGGAAGCGGAGGCACTCGCTGTGGCGCTGGCGGAGGAAGCTCCTGCGCTGTCGCCCCGACCACCACCTCCGCCTCGCCTGGAGTCTTTCGAACTGGAAGCAGATGCGCTGGCAGATGCGCTAGCGGATGCGCTGGCCTGGGCGCGTTCTTCGGTCCGCTTCTCGGCTCCCTGCTGAGCGGCGGCTTCTTCCGCAGCGGCGCTTGCGGAAGCACTGGCTTCGGCCCGCTCGGCGGCGAGTTCTTCGGCCCGCCGGCCGCCCGCCCGCTGCTCGGCACGCCGTTCGGCACGCCGCTCGGCTGCCAGCTTGGCGGCCTCGCGCTCTGCGGCGGCCTGTTCCGCGGCGGCCTCTTCTATCTCGGCTCGACGGGCTGCCAGCTCGGCCTGACGCTCTGCCTCCTCCCTCGCGGCCTGCCTCTCTGCGGCACGCTGGGCGGCGAGCTCGGCCTGTCTCTGGGCTTCCTCTCTGGCTTCCTGCCTGGCAGCCTTCGCGGCTGCCAGCCTGGCGACCTTGCGCTCTGCGGCAGCCTGCTTCGCCGCTTTCCTGGCGGCCTCGCGCTCTGCGGCGCGCTTTTCTGCGAGCCGCTTCGCCCTCTCGGCGGCGGCCCGTGCGGCGGCCTGGCGCTCGGCGGCAGCCCGTTCGGACTGCAGATCGGCCCGCGGCACCCTGGCCTGCTTGACCTGGGAGACCTGTACCTCCGGTATCGGCTCGGGCTCTTCGACAGGCTCCGGCGCTTTCTCGACCATCGCCGCCGCGGCGGCGCGGGCCTGCGCGGCCTGCCGATCCTGCGCTGCCTGAATCGCATCCCTGAGCTCGGCGTTGAGGGAGTTCAGATAAGCCTCGGCCTGTGCCGCGGCCGCGTTGGCACGCTCTCTCTGGGCAATAGCCGTTTCGACCGCGGCGACCCTCTGTTCACGCTGGGCCTCGAGCCTGTCCCTGCGCGCCGCCAACTCGTTTCGGGCCTCGCGAACCTCCAGGAACTCGACCCTCTCCCTGTCGAGCAGCCTCACCCACAGATTCAGCCTGGAGGCGAACTCGGAGAAGTTGTCTACCCCAACCAGAACGTCCATGAAGGCTAAGTTCCCACTCTTGTAAACCTGCGCAGCACGCTCTTCCAGAGTCTTCTTGGCCACGGCGAGTCGCTCTTTGGCCGCCCTGAGGTCTTCCGTCGTCCTGGTGATTTGCCCGTTCAACTGGTTCATCTCGTAGAGCGCATTGTTGTAGGCCGCCTCGGCAGAGCTAGCCTCCAAGCGAATCTCCACCAAACGGTCCTGGGCTGCGGCGACACCAGCCTTCTTCGCCCGGATGCTGCCGTCTGGCTCGGCTCCGGCCGAGATGCCCGTTACGAAGACAAGCGCAATGGCAAGACCGAGAAACACGAACAAACCCGCCCTCCGAGGCATACGCCCAGGCTCCTTCCAGTAGGTTATGTAAATTCTGTAAGGGGACCTGCTAGAGAGAATCCCCCCTCCTAGCGTGGGCACTTTAGAAGAACACTATATGTTGTGCAATGCACCCCCCTGTCTCCAGCGTTCCTCCCCGTTTATGAAAGTGGCTTAAGTATGGGGAATTTGTGTTTCCCATACGAAATGAATAATTAACAAAACTTAATACTTGTAACGAGACTGAAAAGCTTTATCTGTAGAATACGTTTCCGGGGATTTCGTCGGGAATCATGGGTTGTTTGTGAGGTCTCTCAGGGTCAGGAAGGCCAGCCAGAATCGTCGCTTGGCTGCGTCGTCGTCCAGCGCCGGCGCGAGGGCGGGGGTGAGGAGGCCTTTCGTGCCCTTCGTCCAGGGGAACCACACACCGGGTTCCGCTTCTGAGAAGGGTTTCCTGACGAGCGGGTAGTCGATGGCGTCGATATCGCGGGCGGCGCCGTTACCTATTGCCACGAGTACGATGGGTTCTATGGTTTGAATCTCCTGTGCGAGCAGCCCGGTCGACTCGTACGTAACGTAGGCTTGTTGCAATCTGAGGGCTTGCAGGCTGAGCTCGAGGGCTTCGAGGGTGCGGGGGCCGAAGGGCTCTTCGAGTACGAGCACGACCCCTGAGGTGGGATCTCCGAGCGGGGCTGGATGTCCTCCCTCTTTCATGCGGCTGGAGAGGCGGGAGACCTCGTACGTTGTCTTACGGGTATAGTCGCCGGCCGCGTCGCGGGGTTGGTTTGGCTCCTTATCCGCGGGTCGCACGGCGGACGTGGAGGATGCGCTGGGCTGTGGTTACGAGGGCTCCCGCCGCGAGTAGGCCGAGGCCGACCGTCGGCAGGCCGACGATCGAGAACACCGAGAGGATCACGATCCTCCCTGCGCGCTCCAGCAGTCCGACCTCGCAGGCTATGTTGAGGCCTTCGGCGCGGGCGCGGGCGTAAGAGGTAAGGAGCGAGAACGTCATCGCCATACCAGCGAGTAAAGCCCCGTAGGGGTGATCCGTGCTGGCGTAGAAGAAGATCAGGCCGACGAAGACCGCCGACTCCGAGAGCCGGTCCAGGGTCGAGTCTAGAAAGGCGCCGAAGGAGCTCATCCTGTTCGACTCGCGGGCGACGGCCCCATCGAGCGCGTCGAAGAGCCCCCCCAGGAGCATAACCGCACCGGCGATCCTCGCGTATCCCAGGCCGAAAAGTACCGCGGAAAAGAGCGCCAGGGTCCAGCCGATAACCGTGAGCGTGTCGGGACGAATCCGCATGATAGAGAGCCACCGGACGAGCGGATGCAGGACGAGAAGGAGCGCGTCCTTCGAAGCCTCTCTGAAGGAGGGTTTCTGGGGTTCGCGGTGAGGGATAGTCATTCGTCGTCCTTCTTGCGGTCCCCGTGGGGGCCAGCGCCCAGCCGGGCAGCCGGCGTGCCCGCTTCCGGCTCCTCGGCAGGCTTGACAGGCGGTTTCCCCCAGCGTTCGAAGATCAGGGTCCCGCGCAGGTAGCGGAGCGTCGCTGCGATGATGGCGACTACGGGGACGGCGAAGACGGCGCCGATCAGCCCGTAGAGTGCCGTTCCGGCCAGCGTGGCGAAGAGCACCCAGAGCGGATGGACCCCCACCGAGCCGCCCTGTATCCTCGGCACCAGCACGTTGCCTTCCAACTGCTGGGCTACCAGGAAGAGTCCGGCGACGATCAGGGCCTGGACAAACCCCCCTTGGGGAACGAAGAGCGCGATCGCGACCGCGGGCACGGCCCCGAGGAAGGCCCCTATGACGGGAATGATCTCCGTCGCCGCAACCCAGGCCCCGACAGGGAGGGCGTACTTCCCGACGGTGAAGTACATTATCCCCGCTCCAATAAGACCCATGATGGCGCACAGGAAGATCTGCCCCCTCAGGTACCTGACGAGCGTCTGCTCGACCGCGTAGAATAGCTCCAGGCTCTGGTCGCGGACCGTCTCGGGAATCGTATTCAGCAGAGCGCGGGTGATCTTCTCCCGCTCCAACAGCAGGTACACGGAGACAAGCACCATCAGCAGCAAATTGAACAGGGTCCCGAAGACTCCGAACACCCCACCGATGACGCCTGTCGCAACGTTGGCGACCTGTTCCGCCGACGGCGCGTTTGTCTTCAGGAGTTGCAGGATCCGATCCTGATCCAACTCGGCCACGTACCGGCCGACGTAGGGCACGTTCTGGATCCGATTGAGCAGAGCGATGACCTGGTCGACGAGATCTTGCGGGTTACGGACCACGATCTGAACCTGCCCGACCGATGGAACGATGATCAGAAGCAACGTCACAACGACGACGAAGATCAAGACGAGGAACACCCCGATCACGGCTATAACCCTCGGTATCCGCAGTCCTTCGAGACGACGCACGAGGGGATTCAAGGTGTAGGCCAGGACACCGGCGGCCAAGAAGGTCAGCAGCACGCCGCTGACCTGGCGCACAAAGGACACCAGCAGTAGGATCCCCACTGCGAGCACGATGTACTGCAGGTATGTCGAAACGACCAGTTTTCTGGCTGACACCCGGTCTCCGATCGGATCTCTCCGATACGAAATATACCAGCCCCTGACGAGGCGGCGCGCGAGTTTACACTCAGCATGCCCCTCTGTATAATCCCGGCCCAGTATGAGAGGGGGAAACATACAGGGGGCACAACATCTTGGGGATCGGCGGGAAGCGCCGGGCTATCGGCGAATCACCAGAAGGACTGCACGGCCAGACCTAGCGGGCAAACGCACCGAGAGCAACTTTATCGAGCTGCGCGAGGCCAGAAAGGCGAAGCGGGGCGAAGTCTACATGCGAAGGCGCTTTATGGCCGTTTCCTTGCTATTGCTCGGCGCCGTGGCGCTGGTCTTCGCTGTTTTCGTCCAGACCAAGGCTTCGGACACAGCAGAGCGCGCCGTCCCTATCGATCCGAACAACGCTGGTCCCGCCACTGTGCTGGCGGAGGCCTCAGCAGTAAGTATCTCCACCCCGATCCATCCTGCGAGCCTCACCGGGCTCGGGTATCATCCCGAGGGCGAGAGCCTCTCCGCAATGGAACCGCGGGGCAAGAACCTCTCGGCCAATGTTGTCCTCGGCCTGCTATCCAGAGGAGAGACACCGGAGAGGATTCACTACTACGTCATGGACGCCGCAGGGCGGGGTGGGCCACAGACCGGTGCCGTCGACGTCGGCGCAGCGTCGGGAACCACCGTCTTCGCCCCTGTGACAGGCACGGTCACGGCGATCCGTCCCGACCCCATGGTTCAGAGCGCTAACGT